>NZ_JBNHGE010000013.1:0-74301 GCF_059090935.1 Arthrobacter sp. Y3223166
CCGGCACCGGCCGGCGGCGGTTTCGGCAAGGGCGGCCGCGGACGCGGCGGTACCCAGGGCGCCTTCGGCAAGGGAGGCGCCGGCCGCGGCAAGCAGCGCAAGTCCAAGCGCGCGAAGCGCCAGGAACTGGAGCAGATGAGCGCACCGTCGCTGGGCGGCGTCTCGGTACCCCGCGGCGACGGCAGCACCGTTGTCCGGCTGCGCCGCGGCTCCTCCATCACCGACTTCGCCGACAAGATCGAGGCGAATCCGGCAGCGCTGGTGACCGTGCTGTTCCACCTCGGCGAGATGGCCACCGCCACGCAGTCGCTGGACGAGGACACCTTCGAGCTGCTCGGTGTTGAACTGGGTTACAAGATCCAGGTTGTCTCCCCGGAGGACGAAGAGCGCGAACTGCTTGACTCGTTCGACATCGACCTCGACGCCGAACTCGAGGCAGAGGGCGAAGCCGACCTCGAGCGGCGCCCCGCCGTCGTGACGGTCATGGGTCACGTGGACCACGGTAAGACCCGCCTGTTGGACGCCATCCGCAACACCCGGGTGGGCGAAGGCGAACACGGCGGCATTACCCAGCACATCGGTGCCTACCAGATCGACTTCCAGCACGATGACCGGGACCGGAAGATCACCTTCATTGACACCCCGGGCCACGAGGCGTTCACCGCCATGCGTGCCCGTGGCGCGAAGGTCACCGACATCGCCATCCTGGTGGTGGCCGCGGACGACGGCGTCATGCCGCAGACCGTGGAAGCGCTGAACCACGCGCAGGCTGCCGGCGTGCCCATCGTCGTCGCCGTGAACAAGATCGACAAGGAAGGCGCCAACCCGGAGAAGATCCGCGGCCAGCTGACCGAGTACGGCCTGGTTCCGGAGGAATACGGCGGCGACACCATGTTCGTGGACGTCTCGGCACGCGAGGGCCTGCACATCGAGGATCTCCTCTCGGCCGTGCTGCTGACCGCCGACGCCGCCCTGGACCTGCGGGCCAACCCGAACAAGGACGCCCGCGGCATCGCGATCGAGGCGAACCTGGACAAGGGCCGCGGCGCAGTGGCGACCGTGCTGGTCCAGTCCGGAACGCTGCGGGTGGGCGACGCCATCGTCACCGGCAGCGCGCACGGCCGCGTCCGTGCCATGTTCGATGAAGACGGCGCATCCGTCACCGAGGCCGAACCGTCGCGTCCGGTCCAGGTGCTGGGTCTGTCCACCGTCCCGCGCGCCGGCGACACCTTCCTGGTGACCGACGATGAGCGCACCGCCCGCCAGATCGCCGAGAAGCGTGAAGCCGCGGACCGCAACGCAGCCCTGGCCAAGCGCCGCAAGCGCATCAGCCTCGAGGACTTCGACAAGGCCGTGGCCGAGGGCAAGGTCGACACCCTCAACCTCATCCTCAAGGGCGACGTGTCCGGTGCCGTGGAGGCGCTGGAAGACTCGCTGCTCAAGATCGATGTGGGCGAGGATGTGCAGCTGCGCGTTATCCACCGCGGTGTCGGTGCCATCACGCAGAACGACGTCAACCTGGCCACCGTGGACAATGCCATCATCATCGGCTTCAACGTCAAGCCGGCCGAGCGGGTGGCCGAACTGGCCGACCGCGAGGGCGTGGACATGCGCTTCTACTCGGTCATCTACGCGGCGATCGATGATATCGAACTCGCGCTGAAGGGCATGCTGAAGCCGGAGTACGAAGAGGCACAGCTGGGCACGGCCGAAATCCGCGAGATCTTCCGTTCGTCCAAGTTCGGGAACATCGCCGGCTCCATCGTCCGCTCGGGCACGATCCGCCGCAATACCAAGGCGCGCGTCACCCGCGACGGCAAGGTCATCGGCGAGAACCTCACCGTTGACTCGCTCAAGCGGTTCAAGGACGACGCGACCGAGGTCCGCGAAGGATTCGAATGTGGCATCGGACTTGGGTCGTTCAACGACCTCAAGGAAGGCGACATCATCGAGACCTTCGAAATGCGCGAAAAGCCGCGCGTCTAGCAGTCGGCCTGCAGCGGGCGTCCGGTGGCATCGCCGCCGGGCGCCCGCTGTTCCGCCATCAACACGAGAATTTGAGGAGGGGTCATGGCAGACCCAGCACGCGCCGCCAAGATGGCCGACCGGATCAAAGTAGTGGTCGCCCAGGCGCTAGAGCGCCGGGTCAAGGATCCCCGTTTGGGATTTGTGACCATCACGGACGCCCGGGTGACCAACGACCTGCAGCACGCCACCGTCTACTACACGGTGTTCGGCGACGCCGAAGAGCAGGACGGGACCCGCAAGGCACTGGAGTCCGCCAAGGGCGTCCTGCGGGCGGAAGTGGGCCGGAACATCACCGCCCGGCTCACGCCCACGCTGGAATTCGTCGCGGACGAGATTCCGGTGAACGCCAGCCACCTGGAGGAGCTGTTGCGGGCCGCGAAGGCCAAGGACGCCGAGGTCGCGGCCCTGGCCGAAGGCGCCGCCTTTGCCGGCGAAGAGGACCCGTACCGCAAGCCCGAAGACGAGGACGAGGACGAGGACGACGCCGGCCGCGGAACGCGTCCGGAATAGCGGCTAACGACCGCTGCACGGCCCGACGGCCGTTGCACCAAAGGGCGGGCCACCTGCTGTGCGCAGGTGGCCCGCCCTTTTTTCCGGTCCCGGCAGCCGCGGATCAGTGCAGCCGGATCTTGATGACCTTGCCGTCGGGAGGTGTCTTCCCGGTGAAGTCAGGGAGCGCATTCGTTGTGGCGTAGAGCCGGTCGCCGCGGATCTCCAGCGCACCCGGGGCAGTGGTCTCGAAGAACGTCCGCACCTTGTCGTGGCCCTTCTTCAGCACGGAAATCTTGTTGCCGAACATCTCGGCAATGTAGATGTCGCCGCGTGAGCTGACCGCCAGGTTGGTGGCGCCGGACAGGCCCCCCGCCAACTGCACGACCTTCCCGGTGTGGGCATGGACCTTGAAGACGCGGCCGAGCGCGCCGATGCTCCCGTCTTCGGGACCGCCCGGCAGCGAGGTGACGTACAGCCAGCCGTGCCGGCCAAACTCAACGTCCGTAGGCACCGGCTCCAGATAGTACTTCTGGCCGACCACGCAATCCGGCAGGCCCATGCCTGCCGCCAGCGCAGCGGTCACCCGGAAGGATGCCGGCGGCAGCACCGCAACCGTGCTGACCCGCTTGCTGTGCTTGTCGACCTTCAGGATGGCGTTGCCGCCGGCGTCGGCGACATAAATGCTCTGCCTGTTGGCGGCCGTGGCATAGGCGTTGGAGTCGACGTTGCCCTTGTACTTGGCCGGGATCCCCTCCGGAATCTTGTCCAGGCACTGCCGGTCCTTCACATGGCGGAAGCCGTAGGTGACGCGGCCGTCCGGGTTGTGCTTCTTCTCATAGGCCGCCACGTCGGCGATCTTCCGAGGCGCGGCCCCGTCGTCGTGCAGGTCCAACGACTTGATCCACTGCACGTTCGGCAGCCCGTCCATGCCGCCGGCACCGGTGCCCTCGGAGAAGTAGACCGTGTGCCTGTAGAGGGAGGCGGACGCGACCTGGGGTCCGCCGGAGCGGTACAGGACTTCGGGATCGCCATGGCGCTTGATCCGGTTCAGGACGCCGGCGAAGTTCTGGGTCACAAACAGGCCGTGCCGGCCGGCCGCAAGACTCAGCGGCGATTGCAGCCCCTCGGCCAGCACGGTCGCCGACGGAGGCTCCGGGCTCTCCCGGTGGGCCGATGACGGTGCCAGGCCGGTGCCGAACGCAAGTCCGAGCGCCAAGGGAAGGGCGAGATACAGCGATGGTTTTTTCACGATGAAGCTCCTGAAGAGAGCCGCGGGGCACCCCGGACGACTCGCAGGCCGGCGGAGTGGCCGGAGAACAAGGGCAAGTGATGCCGAAGAGGCGACTGTGCCGCTGGCCTGCTGAAATCCCTTGGAGGCCGCATCCACGGCACGCAGTGTGCCCAAAATATTGCAGCCCCCGGAGGCTGTCAACGATGCACGCTTTAAGCCCCGACCGGCCGTATCCCCGGGACGCCATATACTGAAAGGCGTGACTTCTGGCCTGCTCCGTTCCGGATTGATACTCGTCGACAAGCCGCAGGGGTGGACCAGCCACGACGTTGTCGGCCGCATGCGCCGCCTGGCCGGAACGCGGAAGGTCGGCCACGCCGGCACCCTGGACCCCATGGCCACGGGCGTGCTGGTGGTCGGCGTCAATAAGGCCACCCGGCTGCTGACCTACATCGTCGGCGCCCCCAAGACGTATGACGCCACCATCCGGCTCGGCCAGTCCACGGTGACCGACGACGCCGAGGGCGACGTCACGGCGGAAACCATCGCCGCTGCCGTGACGGAACAGCAGATCAGGGACGGCGTCGCCGAACTGACCGGGGAGATCCTGCAGGTACCGAGCAGCGTCTCGGCCATCAAGGTCAACGGTCAGCGGTCCTACGCGCGCGTGCGCTCCGGACAGGACGTGGTGTTGGCCGCCCGGCCGGTCACGATCCACCGGTTCGAGGTCCACGGCATTCGGCGCGGCCGCGGCGGGAAGGTGCAGGACGTGGACGTCACCGTCGAATGCTCGTCGGGAACCTACATCCGTGCGCTGGCGCGCGATCTCGGGCAGCGGTTGGGCGTCGGCGGGCACTTGACGGCCCTGCGCCGGACCCGGGTGGGTCCGTTCCGGATCGAAAACGCAGCCACGTTGGATGAACTGGCCGAAGACCTGCAGATGACGGGCCTCGACGAGGCCGCCCGCGTACTGTTCCCGGTCCGGGAACTCAGCGCCACCGAGGCCGACGACGTCTCACATGGCCGACGCATCCCGGCCGCCGGAGCACCCGGCGCGACGGCGGCGTTCGCCCCGGACGGATCGCTGGTGGCGCTGCTGGAAGACAACGATGCGCAAGCCAGGCCCCTGCTGGTGTTCGCACCGGGAAACGAGGCGGACGCACAGTGATCATCGACGGTTTTTTCATCGCCGGCACGGTGGTCACCCTGCTTGCCGCGGTCATCTGCGTGGTTGCCGCCCTCCTGAAACACGGTCCCAACGACGTCACGATTCTCTCGGTCGCCGCGGTGGAGCTGTTTCTGCTCGTCTACGGGGCGGCCGGTATCATCAGACAGGCTTCCGGTGAGCCCGTCAGCGGGGAAACCTGGGAATTTTGGGGCTACCTGATCACCGCCTTGCTGGTTCCGGTAGCAGCCTTCTGGTGGGCCATCATGGACCGCAGCCGGTGGAGCAACCTGGTGCTGGGGGCGGCGGGAATCACGGTATTCGTCATGCTGGTGAGAATGGAACAAATTTGGGACGGAGCGATCGCCGTATGAAACCCGGCCAGGAACAACAACGGGCAAGGCATACCCGGGACGTGAGCGCCGCCGCCGGCCGCGCCACCGGTCCCGGGCGGCTCCTGGTGGCGGTCTACGGGGTCTTCGCGCTCTCCGCCACCGCCCGGGCGGGCTATCAGATAGCAACCAAGTTCTCGGAAGCGCCGGTGGCCTACCTGCTGTCCGCCTTCGCCGCCGTCGTGTACATCCTGGCGACCGTTACGCTGGCCAGGTCCGGGACCCGCTCCTACTGGCTGTCGGTGGCCGCCGTGAGCATCGAACTCGTGGGAGTCCTGGCCGTCGGGCTGCTGAGCGTGCTGGATCCCCAGCTGCTTCCGCAGGACACGGTGTGGTCGGGCTTCGGCAAGGGATACGGATACGTCCCCCTGCTGCTGCCGGTCATCGGCCTGTGGTGGCTCTGGCGGCACCGGCCGGCGGCGGGCGCGAAGCCCCCCGGAGGTCGTCCATAATGGAAGGGGTCCCGGCGACGGGTCCGCACCCGCTGAAGGCCCCGATCGACGAGGAGTTTACTGTGCACTACTGGAAAGACCTGGCCGACGTACCCCGCGGCTATGGTCCGTCAGTGGTGACACTGGGAAATTTCGACGGCGTCCACCGCGGCCACCAGCAGGTGCTGCGCCGCCTGGTGGAGACCGCGTCCGCCCGCGGGACCCGCGCGGTGGCGATTTCTTTCGATCCGCATCCTTCCCAGGTCCATCGGCCGGACGCCGCCCCGCAGCTCATCATGGGACTGCAGGACCGGGTCGAGGCGCTGGAGGCCAGCGGCCTGGACGGGCTGCTGATGATGACCTACACGCTGGAACTGGCCGGCGAAACCCCTGAGGAGTTCGTCCGCAAAGTCTTCGTGGAGACCCTCGGCGCCACCGCGGTCGTGATCGGCCACGACACGCGGTTTGGGAAGAACAACGCGGGCGACCTGAACACCATGCAGGAACTGGGCCGGCAGTTCGGCTTCACCGTCGAGGTCGTCGACGAATATGAAACCGATGCGGACCTCGGCGCCGCGGGCAGCGGCCGGCGCTACTCGTCGTCCTGGGTCCGGGAAGCCCTCGCCGCGGGGGATGTCGCCACGGCGGCGGAGGTGCTCGGACGCACCCACCGGATGCGCGGCGAAGTCGTGCACGGCGACGCCCGCGGCCGGGAACTGGGTTTTCCCACCGCGAACCTGTCCAAGCATGCAACGGGCATGATCCCCGGCGACGGCGTCTACGCCGGCTGGCTGGTGGACCAGCACGGCACCAGGTGGCAGGCCGCCATCTCGGTGGGCTCGAATCCGACCTTCGAGGGCGCCAGCCGCCGGGTCGAGGCGCACGTCATCGACCGGCCGCAGGAGGACACGGACGACTTCGATCTCTACGGGCAGCAGGTGGTGGTCGAGTTCGTGGAACGCCTGCGCGGCATGGTGGCCTACACCGGCCCCGAGGCCCTGATCGCCCAAATGCGCGACGACGTGGTGCGTACCCGAAGCCTGCTTTCGACAGACCAAGCCCGCAACAGGTAAACTGGCCGATGGATTCGGCTGCGGTCCGTGGCGGCTGTATCCCTCCGTGCTCTGCTGCCGGCAAGCCTCTGGCGGCCGGCGGAGACTGCGGAGCCCCCGGCAGCGAAGTGCTGACTCGGGCCTCACGGCACAACTTCTAGGAGTTACTGTGGCATTAGACGCCGCGCTCAAGCAGGAAATCATCAAGGAATACGCCACGCACGAGGGCGACACGGGTTCTCCCGAGGTTCAGATCGCTGTTCTGTCCCGTCGCATCTCCGACCTGACGGAACACCTGAAGATGCACAAGCACGACCACCACACCCGCCGGGGCCTCATGGCACTGGTCGGCCGCCGTCGTCGCATGCTCACCTACCTGCGTGACACCGACATCACGCGCTACCGTGCGCTCATCGAGCGCCTCGGCCTGCGCCGCTAGTCAGTGACGGAGGCGGCTCTTCCGTCCACTGCGAGACGGGGACAGGAGAGCCGCCTTTTTCCTACCGCGCCGGTTTGCGGCGCGGCAGGAGCACGGCCGCCGGGAGACTGTCGGCCGATAACTACATCAACTGGAGACTTTCGGTATCGCGGCATTCGCGGTCCTCGGTAGTGGCTTCCGGGACGCCCTTAAGGGCTTGCCCGTAGGTCTCGATCGAAGACCGGGTGGCGTACAGGCAGGCTGGCCGTGAAGCGGCCTCGCAGGTTTGGGCAGATACCGGCGGCCTCCGCACTCGAAGAAACGGAGGTGGCTCTCTTGGAGGGTCCCGAAATTCAGTACTCAGAAGCTGTCATCGACAACGGCCGGTTCGGCCAGCGCGTGGTCAGGTTCGAAACCGGCCGCGTGGCCCAGCAGGCGGCCGGCTCGGCAATGGTCTACATCGACGAAGACACCGCACTGCTCTCCGCCACCACGGCGGGCAAGTCCCCGCGCGAAGGCTTCGACTTCTTCCCGCTGACCGTCGACGTGGAAGAGCGGATGTACGCCGCCGGCCGCATCCCGGGCTCGTTCTTCCGCCGCGAAGGCCGCCCGTCCACCGAAGCGATCCTGGCCTGCCGCCTGATGGACCGCCCGCTGCGCCCCGCCTTCGTCAAGGGGCTGCGCAACGAGGTCCAGGTAGTGGTGACCGTGTTGGCCATCAATCCCGACGTCATGTACGACGTCGTCGCGATCAACGCCTCCTCGATGTCCACCCAGCTGAGCGGCCTGCCGTTCTCCGGCCCGATCGGCGGCGTCCGCGTGGCGCTCGTGGACGGCCAGTGGGTGGCCTTCCCCAAGCACTCCGAACTGGAGCGCGCCGTGTTCAGCATGGTGGTGGCCGGCCGCATCGCCGCCGGCAACGACATCGCCATCATGATGGTCGAGGCCGAGGCCACCGACAACGCCTGGAACCTGATCAAGGAAGAGGGCGCCACCGCGCCCACCGAAGAGGTCGTGGCCGAGGGCCTCGAGGCCGCCAAGCCGTTCATTCGGGCGCTGTGCGAGGCTCAGTCCGACCTGGCCGCCCGCGCGGCCAAGCCGACGGTCGAATTCCCGATCTTCAAGGACTACGAGGACGATGCCTTCGCCGCCGTAGAGTCCGCCGCAGCTGCCAAGCTGACGGAAATCTTCTCGATCGGCGACAAGCAGCAGCGCAACGAGGCCGCAGACGCGTTCAAGGCCGAGATCCTGGCGCAGTTGGCCGGCACCGAGACGGCGGAATTCGCCGGTCGCGAGAAGGAAGTTTCCGCGGCATTCAACGCCGTGACCAAGAAGGTTGTCCGCCAGCGCATCCTCACCGAGCAGGTGCGCATCGACGGCCGCGGGCTGAGCGACATCCGCAAGCTGACCGCCGAGGTCGAGGTCCTGCCCCGCGTCCACGGCTCAGCCATTTTCGAGCGCGGCGAAACCCAGATCCTGGGCGTCACCACGCTGAACATGCTGAAGATGGAGCAGCAGATCGATTCGCTGTCGCCGGTGACGCGCAAGCGCTACATGCACAACTACAACTTCCCGCCGTACTCCACCGGTGAGACCGGCCGCGTGGGCTCGCCCAAGCGCCGTGAAATCGGCCACGGCGCACTGGCCGAGCGCGCCTTGGTGCCGGTGCTGCCGTCGCGTGAAGAGTTCCCGTACGCCATCCGCCAGGTCTCCGAGGCGCTGAGCTCCAACGGCTCCACCTCCATGGGCTCGGTCTGCGCCTCCACCCTGTCCCTGCTCAACGCCGGCGTGCCGCTGAAGGCCCCGGTCGCCGGCATCGCCATGGGACTTGTCTCCGACCAGGTCGACGGTGAAACCCGCTACGCGGCGCTCACCGACATCCTGGGTGCCGAGGACGCCATGGGCGACATGGACTTCAAGGTCGCCGGTACCTCGGAGTTCGTCACCGCCATCCAGCTCGATACCAAGCTCGACGGCATCCCGGCGTCCGTGCTGGCCGCCGCCCTGAAGCAGGCCCGCGAGGCACGGCTTCACATTCTCGGCGTGATCAATGCCGCGATCGACCAGCCGGACGAAATGAGCGAATTCGCCCCGCGGATCATCTCGGTCAAGATCCCGGTGGACAAGATCGGCGAGGTCATCGGCCCGAAGGGCAAGATGATCAACCAGATCCAGGAAGACACCGGCGCGGACATCTCCATCGAGGACGACGGCACCGTGCTGATCGGCGCGACCGACGGTGCGGCCGCCGAAGCCGCCCGCGCCGCCGTCAACGCGATCGCCAACCCGCAGATCCCCGAGGTGGGCGAGCGCTACCTGGGCACGGTCGTGAAGACCACCACCTTCGGTGCCTTCGTGTCGCTGACCCCGGGCAAGGACGGCCTGCTGCACATCTCCGAGCTGCGCAAGCTGGCCGGCGGCAAGCGCGTGGACAACGTCGACGACGTGGTGTCGGTGGGCCAGAAGGTCCAGGTCGAGATCACCAAGATCGACGACCGCGGCAAGCTGTCCCTCGCCCCCGTGGTGGCCGAGGACGCCGCAGCCGACGAGGCGTCGGCCGAAGAGGCCGTGGCCGAGTAAGCATGACCGTCGTCGCCCTGCCGCTGGTCGGCAGCATGCAGCATGCCGACGCCACCGAGCTCGGCGGGTCGGACCCCACACTGGTCCACGGCGAACCGGGCGGCGCCATCGTGCGCCGCTCGGTGCTGCCCGGGGGAGTGCGGGTGCTGACCGAAGCGATGCCCGGCCAGCGGTCGGCGACGATCGGATTCTGGGTCGGTGTTGGCTCGCGGGATGAAGCCGCGGGCCAACACGGCTCGACCCACTTTCTGGAGCATCTGCTCTTCAAGGGCACCAGGCGCCGGACGGCGCTGGACATCGCCTCCGCCTTCGACGAGGTCGGCGGCGAATCCAATGCGGCCACGGCCAAGGAAAGCACGTGCTACTACGCCCGCGTCCTGGATTCGGACCTGCCGATGGCCATCGACGTGATCGCCGACATGATCACCTCCGCGGTCCTTGACCCGCAGGAGCTGGAGCAGGAACGCGGAGTCATCCTCGAAGAGATCGCCATGGACAATGACGATCCCGCGGACGTGTGCCACGAAAAATTTGTTGAGGCGGTGCTCGGCGGGCACCCCCTGGGCCGGCCGATCGGCGGGACGCCGGAGGCGATCAAGGCGGTGGCCCGCGACTCGGTCTGGGCCCACTACCAGCGCTACTACCGGCCCGACGAGCTGGTGGTCACCGCGGCCGGCGGGCTGGACCACGACGCGGTGTGCGCGCAGGTGCTCGCCGCCCTGGAGTCGGCCGGCTGGCACCTCGAGGCCGGTGCGGTCCCGGTGCCGAGGCGGGAGACCGCGGCCGCGGCCATCGCCCCGGTCGCCGGCACCTACGTGCACCGCCGCCCGGTCGAGCAGGCCAACATCGTCATGGGCTGCCCGTCCATCAACGCCACCGACGAGCGCCGCTTCGTCATGAGCGTGCTCAATGCCGTGCTGGGCGGCGGCATGTCCTCCCGGCTCTTCCAGGAGATCCGGGAGAAACGGGGCCTGGCCTACGCCACCTATTCGTTCTCCGGCGCCTACGCCGATGCGGGCTACTTCGGCATGTATGCCGGTTGTTCGCCGGCCAAGACCGGCCAGGTCATCGACCTGCTCGGGGCCGAACTCGACCGGCTGGCGGCCGACGGCATCTCCGCCGACGAGCTGCGCCGCGCCGTCGGCCAGCTTTCCGGCGGCATCGTGATGGCCCTGGAAGACAGCGGCTCCCGGATGTCGCGGCTGGGCCGGGCCGAGCTGGTGTCGGGGGAGTTCTTGGACATCGACGAGTCGCTTGCCCGGATCGAGGCCGTGACCGCCGCGCAGGTCCGGGAGCTCGCCGGCGAGCTGGCCGCGGCGCCGCGCGTGGTCACCGTCGTCGGCCCCTTCGACTCGGCAGCGGACTTCGGCCGGTAGAACCGGCCCCGGCCCGCCCCGGCGGCCGGGGACCGGCCGTCGTCCGCCTCCTTGGGGATGAGGGGGGCGCGGTCAGCCGCCGGCGAACGGCGGCAGGATGTCAATCACGTCGTCTGCCGCCAGCGGTGCCTGCCGGTCCTTCCACGCCACCTCGTTGCGCAGGAAACTGCTCCGGGCGAGGACCGACTCCATGGAGGGAGCGGACGACCTGCCGGGTGCGGCAGGCATCGGACGCCCGCCTCCAGCCGAGGGGACGGCCCCGGCACCGGCGGGCACCGGTTCCTTCGCCGCCGCGGTGCTGTGCCGGGCGATGACCTCGCGCAGCACCGCCTCCAGCGTGCTGCCGTCGGGCAGCGGCAGGGATTCCTCCTCGACGCCGGCGGCGGCCTGCGCCGCCCCGAAATACCGGATGATCATCTATCCGCCTATCGCACTCATGGTCCGGTCCGGCTGGACGAAGTCCGTGCCGCCCAGACCCGCATGATCCATACCGTGGGCCTTGGGTTTGCCCCACATCGCATGCCGCCACCGTTCCGCCACTGCCTCGTCGTCCGCGCCGGAGCGCAGGAGGTCCAGCAGGTCAGTTTCCTCGTGCGAGAACAGGCAGGAGCGCACCTTGCCCTCGGCCGTGACCCGGGTGCGGCGGCAGTCGGCACAGAACGGCTCGGTTACGGAGGCGATGATTCCCACGGTGCCGGCGACGACGCCGGGGCGGTCCCGCCGCCGCACCTCCCACCGTTCAGCCGGGGCGCCGTCGCGTGAGCGCGGGTCCGGGGAGAGCAGGAAGACCGGCTCCAACAGGGCGCGGATCTCGGCGGCGGACAGCATGTTCTGCCGGGTCCAGCCATGGTCCGCGTCCAGCGGCATCTGTTCGATGAACCTCAGCTCGTAGCCCCGTTCCACCGCCCAGTCCAGCAGCGCGGGCGCCTCGGCGTCGTTGATGCCGCGCATCAGCACCGCGTTGATCTTCAGCAGGCCCAGGCCGGCCGCGTCGGCGGCTTCGATGCCGGCGAGCACCCGGTCCAGGAACGGGCGGCGGGTCAGCTGCTCAAACGTCTCCGGGTGCAGCGAGTCCAGCGAGACGTTGATCCGGGTCAGGCCGGCCGCCTTCAGGGCGGCCGCCTTCTTCTCCAGCCCGAGGGCGTTGGTGGTCAGCGACACGGGCAGGTCGGGGTGGTTATTGCGGACGGCAGCGATGATGTTCACCAGCCCTGCACGCACCAGGGGTTCGCCGCCGGTCAGGCGCAGCTCGCGCACGCCCAGCCGCCCGACGGCGATCCGGACCAGCCGGACCACCTCGTCGTCGCTGAGGACCTGTTCCTTGGCCAGCCAGTCCAAGCCTTCGGCCGGCATGCAATACGTGCAGCGGAGATTGCACTTGTCGGTCAGCGAGATCCGCAGGTCGGTGGCCACCCGGCCAAAGCGGTCCACCAGCGCCGGGCCGGTCCCTGCGGGGCGCGCCGGGGCCGCGGCGGACGCGGTCCCGCCGGGAACCTGCGGCATTCCCAGATCAACGCTCATACCTCGAGGGTACCCGGCGGAGGGCCGCGGATGCGGGATGGCCCCGGCAGGGGCGACACCGGACGCAACCCGAACCTGCCAGGTTCCGCATTTGCGGAACTATACTGCTTTCCATGACGCAGATACGCATCTCGGATGCTGCGCGCTTCCTGGGGGTCAGCGACGATACCCTGCGCCGCTGGATCGACGCCGGCGCCCTGGCCAAGCACCGGGACGCCTCCGGCCGGGCGACGGTGGAGGGCGCGGAGCTGGCCGCCCTGGCCCGGGAGCAGGCTGCCCTGCCCCAGGATCCCACCGGGATCGGCAGCTCGGCCCGCAACCGCTTCGTGGGGATCGTGACCGATGTCCGGCTGGACGCGGTGATGGCCCAGGTGGAGCTGCAGTGCGGTCCGCACCGGGTGGTGTCCTTGATGAGTGCCGAAGCCGTGCGGGACCTCGGCATCGAACCGGGGTCGGTGGCGGTGGCCTCGGTCAAGGCGACCATGGTAGCCGTCGAGACGCCGTCGGGGACGAGCTGAGGTGCGCCGCTGGCAGCGCCTGGCCGGCCCGGCGGCGGCCGCGGCCTGTATCCTCGTCGGCAGCGCGTGCGCGGCGCCGGGGCCGTCGGGAGCGGGCGCGGCCGGCCGGTCGGACGGTTCCGGGCCCGAGGGCACGGTGACCGTTTTCGCGGCGGCGTCGTTGCACTCCGTCTTCTCCGGGCTGGCCGACGAGTTCGAGGCCGGCCACCCCGGCGTGGACGTGCGCCTGAACAGCGGGGGTTCTTCCGACCTCGCCGCCCAGATCCTGGCCGGGGCCCCGGCGGACGTTTTCGCGACGGCCGACCAGGCGACCATGGACCTGGTTGCCGGCCACGGACTGAACGAGGGCCCGCCGGCGGTCTTTGCCACCAACGTGCTGCAGATCGCGGTGCCCGCCGCGAACCCCGCCGGCGTCTCGTCGCTGGACGACCTGGCCGAACCCGGGGTCAAAACCGTGCTGTGCGCACCCCAGGTTCCCTGCGGCGCCGCGGCCGCCGCCGTCCAGCGCGCCGCCGGCGTGCACATCCCGGCGGTCAGCGAAGAGCAGTCGGTCACCGACGTCCTGGGTAAGGTGCTCTCCGGCCAGGCCGACGCCGGCCTGGTGTATGCGACGGACGTGCAGGGCGCCGGAGGCAAGGCCCGCGGCATCCCCATCCCCGAAGCCGGGCAGGCGGTCAACGCCTACCCAATCGTCGGCCTGAAGGGGGCGGACAACCCGGCGGCAGCCGAGGCCTTCGTGGATCTCGTGACCGGGGACGCAGGCCGGCGGGCCCTGGCGGCGGCGGGATTCGGCCCGCCCTAAGCGCAGCGCGGCGCCCGGCCCCGGCCAGGACGCCCGGATGGGATTGCGGACAACCTTCGGAACGAACGGGAGAACATGACGACGACGACGGCGGTGCGCGCCCCGGTGCCCTACTGGGTGTATCCGCTGGCTGCGGCCGGCGCCGTCTTCGTCCTGCTGCCGCTGGCCGGGATGGCCGCGCGCGTGAACTGGCCGGAGTTCCCACGGCTCGTGACCTCCGAGCCAGCGCTGGCCGCGCTGGGACTGAGCCTGCGGACCGCCGCCGCCAGCACGGCCCTGTGCATCGTGCTGGGCGTCCCGATGGCGCTGGTGCTGGCGCGCAGCAGTTTCCCCGGCCAGCAGGTCGTCCGGTCGCTGGTGCTGTTGCCCCTGGTGCTGCCGCCCGTCGTCGGCGGCCTGGCCCTGCTGTATACGTTCGGCCGGCGCGGGCTGCTCGGCGGCACCTTCGAAATGATCGGCATCGAGATCGCGTTCTCCACCACGGCCGTGGTGCTCGCGCAGTCCTTCGTGGCGCTGCCGTTCCTCGTGTTGAGCCTGGAAGGTGCGCTGCGCACGGCGGGCACCAGGTATGAAGCGGTCGCGGCGACGTTGGGCGCCAGGCCGTCCCGCGTCCTGCGCACGGTGACCGTTCCGCTGGTGCTGCCCGGGCTGCTCTCCGGGGCGGTGCTGTCCTTTGCCCGGTGCCTGGGCGAGTTCGGAGCCACGCTGACTTTTGCCGGCAGCCTGCAGGGAGTCACGCGCACGCTCCCGCTGGAGATCTACCTGCAGCGGGAAACCGATGCGGATGCCGCGGTGGCGCTGTCGCTCGTGCTGGTGGTGGTCGCCGTCGCCGTGGTGATGCTGGTCCACCGCAGGAACGGCCCGGGCCGGGCGGCGGGTGTCCCATGAGCCTGGACCTGACCGCGCGGCTGCCGTCCCGCGGCTTCGAGGCGGACTTCAGCGTCGCGGACGGAGAAACCGTCGCCGTGCTCGGCCCGAACGGGGCCGGCAAGTCGACCCTGCTGGGTCTGGTTGCCGGGCTGCTCCGTCCCGCCTGGGGCCGGGCGGAACTGGACGGCAAGGTCCTGTTCAGCGCCGGGCAGCCACAGCCGGACCGCTGGGTGCCCGCCCATGCCCGCGGCGTCGGCCTGCTGGCGCAGGAACCGCTGTTGTTTCCGCATCTGCGCGTCGAGGCCAACGTTGCCTACGGGTTGCGCAGCCGGGGAGCCTCCCGGGCCGATGCCCGCGGGGCCGCCCGGCACTGGCTGGCGGAACTGGAAGCCTCCGGGCTGGCCGACCGCCGGCCGGGTGAGCTGTCCGGGGGCCAGGCGCAGCGCGTCGCGGTAGCCCGCGCGCTGGCGGCCGACCCCTCGCTGCTGCTGTTGGACGAGCCGATGTCCGCCCTGGATATCACGGCGGCCCCGGCCCTGCGCAGGCTGCTCCGCCGGGTGCTGGCGGGACGGAGCGCCGTCATCGTCACCCACGAGCCGCTGGATGCCCTGCTGCTGGCCGACCGGGTGGTGGTCATGGACGGCGGGCGGATTGTCGAGCAGGGGCCGGTCCGCGAGGTGTTTGCCCGGCCGCGCAGTGCCTTCGCCGCCGGGATGACCGGCCTGAACTTCGTCACCGGCACCGCCACGGAGACCGGCCTGGCCGGCGCCGACGGGACGCACTGGAGCGGCGACGCCGAAGCCGGGCTGCGTCCCGGGGACCCCGCGGCGGCGGTGTTCCGTCCTGCCTCGGTGGCGCTGTTCCCCGACCTGCCGGCCGGCAGCCCGCGCAACGCCGTGGAAGCCACCGTGACCGAACTCGTCCCGCACGGCGGCCTGGTCACGGTCAGGGCCGGCGCGCTGGCCGCCGAGGTCACGCCCGCCGCGGTTTCCGACCTGTCGCTGGCGCCGGGGGAACGCGTGCACTTTGTGGTCAAGGCGGCCGAGGTATCGATCTACCCGCGCTGACGTCCCCGTGCGGGGCCGCCCAAGGCCGTCCCCTAGGATGGCAGCAGAACATGCACGCGCGGCACCCTTTCCGGCACCCGGCCGTCGGTTCCGCCTGCGACAAGGAGGGCCAGTGGCACAGAGCGTTGCCGGGCATTGCGCCGTCGTCGAGGAATTGCTCCGTCACGCCGCACGGGACTGCCTCGCCGGGAGCGAGACGGTGGCGCTGGCGTCGGCCCTCGGGCGGGTGCTGGCCGCCGACGTGGCCGCGCCGATGAGCCTGCCGCCCTTCGCGAACTCGCAGATGGACGGCTACGCGGTCCGCAGCACGGAGACAACCGGCGGGGCGGGGTTCGCCGTGGCCCCGGCGATTCCCGCGGGCTATGCCGCCCCGGCGTTGCCGCCGAACGCGGCCGCGCCGATCATGACGGGGGCGATGCTGCCCGCGGGGGCGGACGCCGTCGTGCCGATCGAGGAAGCGGTGCCGGACTCTTTCCCGGTCGAGGGCGAGGGAGGCACGGTAACCCTGCCGGAAACCGAGGCCGGCCGGTTCGTCCGCGCCGTCGGCAGCGACATCGCCGCCGGCGACCTCGCGCTGGCGGCCGGAACGTTGCTGAAGGCGCCCCAGCTGGGCCTGCTCGCCGCGCTCGGCCTGGCCTCCGCCGACGTGAGGCCCCGGCTGCGGGTGCTGCTGCTGAGCACGGGCGACGAGGTGGTGGCCGCCGGCGCCCGGCTGCGGGCCGGGCAGATCTACGATGCCAACAACACCCTGCTGGCGGCCTCGCTGCGGGAGGCCGGCTGCGAGGTGGTCTCCAGCCGCATCCTGGCCGACTCCGCGCCCGGGTTCCGCCGCCGGCTCGACGAGGACCTGCGCCGCCACGGCGCCGACCTGGTGCTGACCTCCGGCGGGATCTCCAAGGGCGCCTTCGAAGTGGTCCGGCAGGCGCTCGAGCCCGAAGGGGTGGCCTTCGCCTCGGTGGCGATGCAGCCGGGCGGGCCGCAAGGCGCCGGCCGGATCGGCGACGCGGTCTTCCTCGCGTTTCCGGGCAACCCGGTCAGCTGCCTGGTCTCGTTCGAGATGTTCCTGCGGCCGGCGCTGACGGCGGTGCTGGGAGCCCCCGCTCCGCGGGCGGTGCTGCGCGCCCCCCTGGCGGAAGCCGCGGAGTCACCGGCGGGCAAACACCAGGTGCGGCGCGGCCGTTACGACGGCGGACGGGTGCAGCTGGTCGGCGGAGCGGGGTCCCACCTGGTGCACGCGCTGGCGCAGTCCAACGCGCTGGTCCACCTGCCCGTGGGGATGGAACGCGCCGAAGCCGGCCAGGACGTGGAAATATGGCTGCTATGAGTGAAGCAGAACGCCTGACCCATGTCCGCGAGGACGGCACGGCGCACATGGTCGATGTCAGCGGCAAGGACGAAACCACCCGGGAAGCCACGGCGCAGGCCGTGCTGACCACCCGCCCCGACGTGGTGGAACTCCTGGCCGCCGGTTCGCTGCCCAAGGGCGACGCGTTGGCCGTCAGCCGGGTCGCCGGGATCATGGCGGCCAAGCAGACGCCGCAGCTGATCCCGCTGTGCCACCCGCTGCCGATCAGCAAGGTCACGGTGGACTTTTTCCCGGCCGCGGAATCCGTGCGGATCGAGGCGACGGTGAAGACCCGCTCGGTCACCGGCGTGGAAATGGAGGCGCTGACCTCCGCCTCGGTGGCGGCACTGAGCCTGTACGACATGGTCAAGGCCGTGGACAAGCACGCGGTCATCTCCGACATCAAGGTGCTGGCAAAATCCGGAGGCAAGAGCGGGGACTGGGCGCTGTGAGCGCCAGGACCGCCGGCATCATCGTCGCCTCCACCCGCGCCGCGGCCGGCGCCTACGAGGACGAATGCGCCCCCTTGATCTCCGAGTGGCTGGCCGGACACGGCCTGGCCGCCGGCGTCCCCCAGATCGTCGCCGACGGCGAACCCGTCCGCCAGGCGCTGCGGAAGATGCTCGCCGCCGGGCCCCGGGTGATCGTCACCAGCGGAGGCACCGGGCTGGCCGCCGACGACCGCACCCCGGAAATCACCGCCGTCGCGCTGGAACGGGAATTGCCCGGCGTGATGGAAGCCATCCGCGCGTACGGGCGGACCAAGACCCCGCTGGCCGCGCTGAGCCGGGGCGTGGCCGGGACCGCCGGTTCCACCTTTGTGGTCAACCTGCCCGGCTCTCCCGGGGGAGTGCGCGACGGCCTGGCCGCCCTGGATCCGCTGATCGGGCACATCTGCGCGCAGTTGGAAGGCGACACCGACGCAGGCCATGCCGGCTGACGCCGCCCCGCGCCGGCCAAGGGATACTGGAAGCATGCAGCCGATGAGAGGACAACCATGACCAGCACGGTGCTGTACGCCGCGGTAACCGGCGAGGCGATCGACGCGGGCGAAGCTACCGCCGCGGTGGGCTCCGCCGAGTGCGGCGCCGTGGTCAGCTTCAGCGGCGTGGTCCGCAACCACGACGGCGGCCAGGCCGTGGCCGCGCTGTCCTACTCCGCCCACCCCAGCGCCCAGCGCGTGATCGCCGAGGTCGCGGGGCGCATCGCCGCGGACCACGACGGCGTGCGCATCTGGGTGGCACACCGCACCGGCCCGCTGGCGATCGGCGACCCGGCCCTGGTCGCCGCCGTCGCGTCGGCGCACCGCGCCGAAGCCTTCGCGGCCTGCTCGGAGCTGGTGGACCGGATCAAGGAAGAGGTGCCGGTCTGGAAGGAACAGCACTTCGCCGACGGCAGCACCGAATGGGTCGGCGTCGGCCAGTAGCGATACGCTGGAGGGCATGACTGAGCAACTTGCGGTGGCCGTGCTGGGCGCCGGCGGACGGATGGGCAGCGAGGCCGTCGCGGCCATCCAGAGCGCCCCTGACCTGGACCTGGTGGCCGCGCTGAAGCGTGGCGACGCGCTGGAAGAGCTGGTGGCCGCGGGGACGCAGGTCGTGGTCGACCTGACCACCCCGGACAACACCGAGGCCAACGTCCGCTTCGCCGTCGAGCACGGCATGCACGCGGTGGTCGGCACCACCGGCTGGGACCAGGCCAGGCGCGACTCGCTGGCGGAACTGCTGGAACAGCATCCCGGAACGGGCGTGCTGATCGCCCCCAACTTCGCGCTCGGTTCCGTGCTGGCCTCGGCCTTCGCCGCCACCGCCGCCAAGTACTTCGAATCGGTGGAGATCATCGAACTGCACCACCCGGACAAGGTGGACGCGCCCTCCGGCACCGCGGTCCGCACGGCGCAGCTGGTGGCCGCCGCCCGCATGGACGCCGGCGTTCCCGCCGGCCCCGACGCCACCACCACGACGCTGGACGGTGCCCGCGGCGCCGACGTGGACGGCGTGCGCGTGCACAGCGTGAGGCTGCGCGGCCTGGTGGCGCACCAGGAGGTGCTGCTCGGCGGGCCGGGCGAACAACTGACCATCCGGCACGATTCCTTCGACCGCGCCTCCTTCATGCCCGGCGTCCTGCTGGGCGTCCGGACCGTCGCCGGGCGGCCCGGACTGACCTACGGACTCGACGGGTACCTGGAACTTTCATGAGCAACGCCGAACACACGGGTCCCGCAGCGGACGGCGGCAACGGCCGCATCGGCTGGTATGCCCGGCACGGAGCCAAGATCTGGGTCGGCGTGATTATCGTGCTGCTGGTGGGCTACCTGGGAGCCACGCTGCAGCGGGCCTGGCTGATGCTCAGCGAACCCGACCCCGTAGCCAAGGGCTTGGGCATTGCGCTGGTGGTCCTGCCGATCATCGGGGGCTGGGCGCTCAGCCGGGAATTGCTGTTCGGCGCGCGGATGTCCAGGCTGGCCCGGACCCTGGAAGCCGAAGGCGGGCTGCCCGTGGACGACCTGCCGCGCACGCCGGGCGGGCGCATCGTGCGGGAGGCGGCCGACCGGGAGTTCCTGGTGTACCAGGCCGAGGCCGAAGCTGCGCCGGAGGACTGGCGCAGCTGGTTCCGCCTCTCGTGCGCCTATGACGCCGCGGGGGACCGCAAGCGTGCCCGCGAGTCGATGCGCCACGCCATCAGCCTCAGCCGCTCCTAGACCGCTCAGCGGCCGCGGCTGCCCGCCGGCCGCAGCGCCTCCCGGGTCAGCCGGGCCGCGGTGGAGGTCACCAGCTCGAACGGTCCCCGCCACCCCAGGGCCAGGAAGGCCATGCCCACCGCCACCGCTGCCGCTGCCTGCCACAGATAGGTTGGAAGTTCGGGAGCAGCCGGCGGCAACGCGCTGAGCACCCAGACATGGGCAGAATAGAGCGTCAGCGTCATGGCCCCGGCGCCCGCCAGCGGCAGCAGCAGCCACGGCAGCCGGGACGTCAGCAGCAGGCACACCGCCAGGACCACGGCCGACGTGCCCACCGTGTGCAGCAGGTCAAAGGTCGTACCGGCATGCGGCGACGAGCCGCCCAGCCACCACCACGAGCCGCGCTGCTCGATCCAGCTCATGTTCACCTGGTACACGAGATCGAAGTCCGGCCGCCGTGCCGCCTCGGTCGCCGCGACCTCCGCGTATCCGCCGAGCCGCTCCATCAGGAACCAGGAACCCGCCTTGGCCGCCACGGCCAGCACCGCGCCGGCCGCTAGCAGCACCAGTTGCACGCCGGTGCGCTGCAGCTCCAGCCGCCCGATCAGCAGGCCCGCCAGCAGATACCCCAGCCACTGCACCACGGGATAGTAGCCGGTGAGGAAAACATCGCTGAGCAGCGTGGCCGGCGTCAGCAGGTCGTAGACCATGGGGTTGTGGCCCAGCCCGGCCGGCTGCACCGCAGCTTCCGCCCAAGGCCGCAGCACGTGGGCCAGCACCGGCGAGACGACGATCCAGCCGGCCGCCCACAGCGCCAGCACACCGCGGCGGAGCTGCAGGAACGGCAGCGCGCACAGGAACAGCACGCCGTAGTGGACCAGTATCACCGCGACGTTGACTTCCAGCGCACCCAGCATCATGCCGACCGTGGCAATGAGCAGCGCACGCACGGCTATGCCCCCGCGGTCCGCGGCGAGGCTCCCGCCCCGGTGGCCGCGGCTGCCGCCGGTGAGCAGCGCCAGCCCGACCCCGGCCAGGACCGCGAACAGCGCCGAAGAGCGCCCGGAGAGGACCAGGCCCACGAAGTTCGGCTGCGGGTCCGTGCCGGAGGTCCACGGCGCAAAGATGTGGGTCGCCATCATGCCCAGCAAGGCGATGCCGCGGGCGGCATCAATCCCGGCGATCCGCGGGCGGGTGGAACCTGGGCGCATGCACCGATAATCTCACAGCGGGCGTGGAGGCGGCTGTGAGACCGGCGACCGGCACGCGATACCGTGAGGGAATGAACAGGTTGGAGAACGCGGCTGCCGCACCCCTGGAGCGGCCATGATGGGATTTGCCGTCAACGGGGACGACGGCGTGCGGCTGGCCTTCGAGGACACCGGCACCGGGGAGCCGCTGCTGCTGGTCCATGGAACCGCCCTGTCCAAGGCCACCTGGCGGGGGCTGGGCTACCAGCGTGCCCTCAAGCCGCGGCACCGGGTGATTTCGCTGGACATGCGCGGGCACGGCCGCAGCGACAAGCCACACGACGTGGGCGCCTACACGATGGAGCGTTTCATGGGCGACGTCGAAGCGGTGCTGGACGCCTGCGGGCTGGACAGCGTCAACTACTTCGGCTATTCCTTCGGCGCGCGGGTAGGACTCGCGATGGCGGTGTACCGGCGGCAGCGCCTGCGTTCGCTGACCATGCTGGGCGGAACCCACCGGAGCATGGCCGGCCAGGTGGGCAAGCTCTTCTTCCCCGACTACCTGGACGCGCTGGAGACGGGCGGGATGGAAGAGTTCCTCCGCCGCTGGAACGGGCGCCGGGCCGTGCCGGTGGACGCGGCCACCCGGCAGGCCTTTTTGGCCAACGACCCGGCGGCGCTTGCCGCCTACTTCCGCGCCGGCGAAGAGCTGCCCGGTCTCGATCCCCGCCAGGTCCAGCGGATCCCGTTGCCCGTCCTGCTGATTGCCGGCAGCGAGGACCACCCGCGCGCCGCGGAGTCGCGCCAGGCCGCGGCCTTGCTGCCGGACGGACACTTTGCCGAGCTGCCGGGCCTGGACCACGCCGGCTGCCTGGCCGCCCAGGACGAAGTGACCGCCTTGCTGACCGGTTTCCTGGGCCGCCTCCCCGCGCCCCGCTGACATGCCCGCCTGCTCCGGCCGCCGGGCCCGGCCGCTACGGCGGCGGGAGCCGCGGCACGTGACGTGAAGCTCTGTGTCGCGCCTTGTACGCCATTGCCGATAGGACCCGCGGACACGGTAACGTTTTCCCTATGGTTGAGTCTGACGTTCGTGAGTATCCCTTTGGCACCATGGTCACCGCAATGGTCACCCCCTTCACCGAGGAGGGCGAGGTCGACTACGGGAAGGCAGCGGAACTGGCGGACAAGCTGGTCCAGGACGGATGCGACGGGCTTGTCGTCACCGGCACCACCGGCGAGACCTCGACGCTCACCGACGACGAGAACGAGGGCATGTTCCGGGCCGTCGTCGAGGCTGTGGGGGGACGGGCCAAGGTCATTGCCGGGTCCACCACCAACGACACCCGCCACTCGGTCAGTCTCTCCCGGCGCGCCGCCAGCGCCGGCGTGGACGGACTGCTCATCACCGCCCCCTACTACAACAAGCCGAGCCAGGCCGGCGTGCAGGCCCACATCGAGACCATCGCTTCGGCCATCGGCCTGCCCGTCATGGTCTATGACATCCCCGGCCGCGCCGGCATCAACATCGAGACGGAAACCCTGATCCGGCTGGCCGAGCATCCGCTCGTCGTCGCGCTCAAGGACGCCAAGGCGGACTACGCCGCGACCACCCGCGTCCTGGCCGCCACGGACCTCGACGTCTACGCCGGCGACGACGGCCTGACCCTGCCGCTGATGGCGGCCGGCGCGGTCGGCGTGGTCAGCGTGACCGCGCACGTGGCCACCCGCCAGTTCCGGGAACTCGTCGATGCGGCACTGGCGGGGGACTTCGCCACCGCACGCCGGCTGCACTTCGAACTGGACCCGGTCATCCGGGCGGTGATGACACACATCCAGGGTGCGGTCGCCGCCAAGCAGATTTTGAAGTGGCAGGGCGTCCTGCCCAATTCGGTGGTCCGGCTCCCGCTGGTGGAACCGACCGAGGCCGAGCTCGCGCCGGTCCGCGCCGACCTGGCCGAGGCCGGCCTGGCGCTGGGGGTCTGACCGCCCGATGAGCGAGTCCACCATCACCCAGTTGCGCACGCCGCCGCTGCTTGAACCGGGGACGCTCCGGATCGTTCCTCTCGGCGGGCTCGGGGAAATCGGCCGCAACATGGCGGTCTTCGAGATCGACTCCAGGCTGCTGGTGGTTGACTGCGGCGTGCTGTTCCCGGAAGAGCACCAGCCGGGGGTGGACCTGATCCTGCCGGACTTCTCGTACATCGAGGACCGGCTCGACGACGTCGTCGGGGTGGTCCTGACCCACGGGCACGAAGACCACATCGGCGCCGTCCCGTACCTGCTGCGGATGCGGCAGGACATCCCGCTGATCGGTTCCCAGCTGACCCTGGCCCTGGTCGAGGCGAAGCTGGCCGAGCACCGGATCAAACCGCAGACCCTCACCGTCGCGGAGGGCCAGATCGAGCAGTTCGGTCCCTTCGAATGCGAATTCGTGGCGGTCAACCACTCGATCCCGGACGCCTTGGCGGTCTTCATCCGCACCGCGGCCGGCACCGTGCTGCACACCGGCGACTTCAAGATGGACCAGTTGCCGCTGGACGGACGCATCACGGACCTGCGCGCGTTCGCCCGGCTGGGGGAGGAGGGCGTGGATCTCTTCATGGCCGACTCCACGAACGCCGACGTCCCCGGCTTCACCACGGCCGAGAAGGAAATCGGCCCGGTGCTGGAGCGCCTGTTCGGGCAGGTGCAAAAACGCATCATCGTCGCCTCCTTCGCGTCCCACGTGCACCGCGTGCAGCAGGTGCTCGACGCCGCCGCGGCCCACGGCCGGCATGTGGCGTTCGTCGGCCGCTCCATGGTGCGGAACATGGGCATCGCCGCCAAACTGGGCTACCTGAACGTTCCCGAGGGCATCCTCGTGGACCTGAAAAACGTTGAGGACTTCCCGGACGACCGGATCGTGCTGATGTCCACCGGGTCGCAAGGCGAGCCGATGGCGGCGCTGTCGCGGATGGCCAACGGCGACCACCGTGTGCAGGTCGGCGCGGGGGACACGGTGATCCTGGCGTCGTCGTTGATCCCGGGCAACGAGAACGCCGTCTTCCGGGTGATCAACGGCCTGCTCAAGCTTGGCGCCGACGTCATCCACAAGGGCAACGCCAAGGTACATGTGTCCGGCCACGCCGCGGCCGGGGAACTGCTGTACTGCTACAACATCCTGCGGCCCAAAAACGCCCTCCCGGTGCACGGCGAGACCCGCCACCTGATTGCAAACGGGCGGCTGGCCGAGCAAACCGGCGTGCCCGCCGGGAACGTGCTGCTCGCGGACGACGGATCGGTGATCGACCTGAAGGACGGCACGGCCCGGATTGTCGGCCAGATCGAATGCGGCTACGTGTATGTGGACGGATCCAGCATCGGTGAAATCACCGACGCCGACCTCAAGGACCGCCGGATCCTGGGCGAGGAGGGCTTCATCTCCGTCATCACCGTGGTCAACCGCAGCACCGGCCAGATCGTCTCCGGTCCCGAAATCCATGCGCGCGGGTTCGCCGAGGACGATTCGGTGTTCGACGACATCAAACCCAGGATCATCGCCGCCCTCGAAGAAGCCGTGGTCACCAACATGGACCACACGACCTACCAGCTGCAGCAGGTCGTGCGCCGGGTGATCGGCACGTGGGTGAACAAACGGCACCGCCGCCGGCCAATGATCGTTCCCGTGGTCCTGGAGGCCTGATCCCGCACCCGGCGCAGCCGATCCGCCGGAGCCAAATCCCGCGGATCACGCCGGGCAGCCGGTAACCTAGCCACTATGGCGACTCGTACTTCCCCTGCCCGAAAAGGCACCCAGCAGTCGCGCGGTAAGGCTACAGGCACCACTGCGCGCTCCTCCTCGGGGCGTTCCAGCAAGACCAAGGTGCTCGAGGTGCAGCCCCAGGAAGAGCAACTGCCGCTGCTGGCCCGGCTGATCCAGGGGCTGTGGATGGCCGTGGCGCGTCCGGTGGCCGCGGGCGTCCGGAAGCTGGGCCCCGATGTGCGGCCCGACCCCGCACTGCGCCGCGACGGCACCGGCTTCTTCCTGCTGCTGCTGGCCGGCTGCGTGGCCACCGTCGAGTGGTGGGCGCTCGACGGCTGGTTCGGAGACGCCGTGCACGCCATGGCCGGCGGGACCTTCGGCTGGATGGCGCTGGTGCTGCCCGTGCTGCTGGTGATCATGGCCGTGCGCCTGATGCGCTGCCCGGAGGACTCTCCCGCCAACAGCCGCATCTCCATCGGCCTTATCCTGGCGCTGGCGTCCGGTTCCGGGCTGGCCCACGTGATCGGCGGCCAGCCCGCCCTCGCCGACGGCTTCGATGCCTTGTGGGCGGCCGGCGGCATGGCCGGGTTCCTGCTTGCCGCGCCGCTTGCAGCGGTCAACACCTGGCTGGCGGTGGCCTTCTACGCACTGCTGGCCTTCACCAGCATCCTGATCGTGACCGCCACGCCGTTCCGCCACATACCCATGCGCCTGCGGATGCTCTACGAACACCTGATGGGCCAGGACCCGTCGGCAGAAGCCGGGTACCGGCCGGCCGCCGACGGGCATGACCAGAGCTACCTCTACGCCGACGACGCCCCGGCCAAGGAACCCAAGCCGCGGCGCAAGCTCTTCGGCAAGCGCAAGGCCGAAGAGACCGACGGCGGCGAGGACGAGGGTTTCTTCTTCGACGAGGCGTTCGAAACACCGGTGATCGAGGCCGGGGAGCCGGAGGAAGAATCCGGAACGGAGCAGGCGGCACCGGCCGTGCCGCCGGGAGTTCGCAGGCCCACCCAGGCCGAGCTCGCCGTCGAAAAAATCAAGCGCAACCAGGGGCTGGTACCGGAAGGCGCCACCGAGGCGCTGCCGGTGCTGCCTGCCGCCGCGCCGGCGGCAGCGGCCCCCATCGTCCCGTCCACCCCGGTCCAGCCGCAGCCGCCGACCACCCCGATCCCGCAGCGCACCGAGCAGTTGCAGCTGGCCGGCGACGTCGCCTACACCCTGCCGCCCTCGGATTTCCTCCCGCCGGGCCCGCCCTCGAAGGAACGCTCGGAGGCCAACGACGCCGTCGTCAAGGCGCTGACCGAGACGCTGGACCAGTTCAAGGTGGACGCGAAGGTCACCGGCTTCTCCCGCGGTCCCACGGTGACCCGCTACGAAATCGAGCTGGCGCCGGGCACCAAGGTCGAACGTGTCACCGCGCTGTCCAAGAACATCTCCTACGCCGTGGCCAGTTCGGACGTGCGCATCCTCTCGCCGATCCCCGGCAAATCGGCCATCGGCATCGAGATCCCGAATACCGACCGCGAAACGGTCTCCCTGGGCGACGTGCTCAGGTCCAACAACGCCCGCAAGACCGAGCACCCAATGGTCATGGGCGTGGGCAAGGACGTGGAGGGCGGCTTCGTGCTGGCCAACCTGGCCAAGATGCCGCACCTGCTCGTCGCCGGCGCTACCGGCGCGGGCAAGTCTTCGTTCGTGAACTCGATGATCACCTCCATTCTGATGCGCTCGACGCCGGACGAGGTGCGGATGGTCATGGTGGACCCCAAGCGCGTGGAACTGACCGCGTACGAGGGCGTGCCGCACCTGATCACGCCGATCATCACCAATCCGAAGAAGGCGGCCGAGGCGCTGCAGTGGGTGGTTCGGGAGATGGACACCCGCTACGACGACCTCGCCAACTTCGGCTACAAGCACATCGATGATTTCAACAAGGCCGTGCGCAACGGGAAGGTTGTGCCGCCGGCCGGGTCCAAGCGCGTGATCAAGCCCTACCCGTATCTGCTGGTGATCGTGGACGAGCTCGCCGACCTGATGATGGTCGCCCCGCGGGACGTCGAGGACTCCATCGTCCGTATCACGCAGCTCGCCCGCGCCGCCGGCATCCACCTGGTGCTGGCCACGCAGCGGCCGTCGGTGGACGTGGTGACCGGCCTGATCAAGGCCAACGTGCCGTCACGGATGGCGTTCGCCACCTCGTCGGTGACCGACTCCCGCGTGGTGCTCGACCAGCCCGGCGCGGAGAAGCTCATCGGCCAGGGCGACGCCTTGTTCCTGCCGATGGGCGCCAACAAGCCCATCCGCGTCCAGGGCGCCTGGGTCTCCGAATCGGAAATCCACAAGGTCGTGGAACACGTCAAGGGACAGCTGCAGGCCGTCTACCGGGACGACGTCGCCGTCGAGGCGCCGAAGAAGCAGATCGACGACGACATCGGTGACGACCTGGACGTGTTGCTGCAGGCGACCGAACTCGTGGTCACCACGCAGTTCGGCTCGACGTCGATGCTGCAGCGGAAGCTGCGCGTGGGCTTCGCCAAGGCCGGCCGCCTGATGGACCTGCTGGAGTCCAGGGGCGTGGTCGGCCCGTCCGAGGGCTCGAAGGCACGCGACGTGCTGGTCAAGCCGGACGACCTGGCCGCGACGCTTGCCGCCATCCGTGGCGATGAGCCGCCGGCGGCCGCCCCGGCCGCGGCGGGCGAGGCCGATCCGCTGACGGAGGCGCTGGCGGAGAACGCCAACGCGAACCACGGCTTCGAGGGCCCGCGTGACCTGGTCGCCGAAGACCTGGACTCCCGGCCGCAGGCGGAGGACTACTACGACGACGACGATTCAGGGTCCGAGGACGCCTGGAGCCTGACCGGGCGCTGAGGCGGGTGTCGCGTGCCCGCCGGCGGCGGCCGAAGGGCCACGGCGGGCGGGTAGCCTTGAAACCGTGACTGATTCAGTGTCCCGCCCCGTGCCCCTGCTCAATATCGCCAACGTCCTCACCACCGTGCGGATCCTGCTGGTCCCGTTTTTCATCTGGTTCCTGCTGGCCGACGCCGGAGCAGGGCAGGTGTTCCGCTGGCTGGCCGTGGCGGTGTTTGCCGTCGCGATCTACACCGACAAGCTTGACGGCGACCTGGCGCGGTCCCGGGGCCTGATCACCAACTTCGGCAAGATAGCCGACCCGATCGCCGACAAACTCCTGATCGGTGCGGCCCTGATCCTCCTGTCGGTGCTGGGCGACCTGCCGTGGTGGATCACCGTCGTCATCCTGGTCCGGGAGCTGGGCATCACCCTGCTGCGTTTCGTTGTCATCCGCTACGGCGTCATGCCGGCCTCGCGCGGCGGCAAGTTGAAGACCGTGCTGCAAACCCTGGCGATCTTCCTGTACCTCCTGCCGCTGGAGGCGTGGCTCGGATCCTGGGCCGTCTGGGTCGCCTTTGCCGTCATGGCGGTCGCCGTCGTCGTCACCGTCGCAACAGGCATCGACTACGTGGTCAAGGCAGTGGCGCTGCGCCGTGCCGCCCTCGCGAAGCCGCAGGGCCGGCCGTGAGCACGTCCGCATCCGTGGTCGTAGGGGCCGCCATCGCCCGGAAGGTGACCTTGGCCACGGCCGAATCACTGACGGCGGGAATGGTGGCGGCGGAACTGGCCACCGTTCCGGGAGCTTCGGGCGCGCTCCGCGGCGGCGTGGTGTCCTACCAGAGCCGGATCAAGACGGCGGTGCTCGGCGTCGACGCGGGCCTGCTCGAGCGCGAGGGCGCGGTCACGGAAGCGGTCGCCTGCCAGATGGCCGACGGCGCCAGGCGCGTGTTGCAGGCTGACATCGCGGTATCCACGACCGGGGTGGCGGGACCGGAACCGCACGGGGGACGGGACGTGGGAACCGTGTGGATCGGCGTAGCCTCTCCGGAGGGCACGCGCGCCGTCGGATACCGTTTCGAGGGGGACCGCGCCCGCATCCGGCGGCTGGCGTGTGACGCGGCCATCGAACAACTGGGCCTCGCGATCGACGCCGCTCCCGGTCCCGCCGGCACCGGAGATTCGGGCCCGGGAACAAAAACTTTGATTCAGTAGTTATCAAAGGGTGTCAGCAACTGTTACGTTGTTGGCCTAGGCTTGGAAGACAGCGGCGCAAGCCGCATACCTCATGAGGGAGCAAGGCGATACAGATGGTAAAGCAGCCCGTGTCCGTAAACGGTGTAGTCCGTTGGCGTGATGTGGGATTGGCCGAAGAACCGCGTACGGAGCAGAAGGAGCGCAAGATGGTGGTGCTACGACACGAGATTGGCGACGTCCTCCGCGATGTCCGGCAGCGTCAGGGACGCACCCTTCGAGAAGTGTCGCACAGCGCCCGCGTCTCCCTCGGATACCTGAGCGAAGTCGAACGCGGCCAGAAGGAAGCATCGTCGGAACTCCTGTCCTCGATCTGCTCTGCCCTGGACGTTCCCCTGTCGCACATGCTCCGCGAAGTCAGCGACCGGGTCGCGGACGCCGAGGGCGTCGTCATTCCCGACACCGTTCCGCAGGAACTGTCCCGGGAGTTTGTCGGGGCCATTCCCGACGAGCTGCCCGACGAGCTGCGCGGGCTGGCTTCCGCCCGCTACTGACCCGAAAACCTGAACCGGCCGGTTCCGCCCCGTGGCGGACCGGCCGGTTTTTGTTGTGCCCGCCGGTGCCACGCCGCGCCTCTCGTCCCGGAGGTTGTGCCGCTAGTGGACGGGCGGCTCGTTGGCGTACGAAGCGTTCAGCCGGTCCAGCAGTTGTCCCAGCGTGGACAGGTCCTCGACGGACCAGTCGCCAAGCCGCTCGTGGAAGGCGACTTTGCGGGCGGCCTGTGCCTCGGCCAGCTTTTCCAGCCCGGCCGGAGTCAAGGTGATGGATTGGGCCCGTCCGTCCAGTGGATCAGCCTCCTTGCCAACCAGTCCCAACTGCTCCAGCATGGCGATCTGGCGGCTCACGGAGGGTTTGCCCACCCCGATGGCGGCCGCCAGTTCGGTCAGGCGCATGGAGCGCTCCCGCTGCAGGATCAACAGCAGTCCGTAAGCGGCAGGTTCCATGTCCGGGTGGACGTTTCGTGCCACCCGGTGCGAATTCGCCCTGGCCCGGCGCCAGAGCAGGCTCAGCTGCCGTTCCAGTGCTTCGATGGCCGCATCGAACCCTGCATCTGCGCTGCCTGTGGCGTGGTCTGTCATGGGCTCATTGTAATGAGCAGCATGCACACGCAGGGCAACGGCGGCCTGACGCGCCGTACCCATATTCCGACGGCGCCGAATCTCCGTCCGGCCCGGTTGAGGCCGGACGGACACGTGAGAAGATGGACGCGTGCGAACCAGTGACTTCTGGCGGTTGATGGACGATGAATTCGGTCCCGCATACTCGCATGTCCTGGCTGCCGACCTGGTGCTGGGTCAACTCGGGGGCCGTACCGCGGCCGAAGCGCTGGCCGCGGGAATCCCGCCCAAAACCGTGTGGCTGGCCCTCTGCGATGTCCAGGACGTTCCGCCCGAGCGGCGCTGGGGCAAGGACCGCGAGCCGCGCGGCTGAACAGACACGCCGCGCCCAACGCCGATATGTTCGAAAGTGTGTTCGGATCCCGCTAAGCTTCTACACAGACCCCCGAGTGGACGGATCATCCACACGCTCCGCTGCCGATCCCATTTTGTCCGAACCGGCGGTTACGGTCGGAAGACGTCAAGACAAAAAATGGCCCGAGGGCCGCAAGAGACTGAGGTGAACAATGGCCGCACCAGCTGACCGCGAGAAGGCACTGGAAGCTGCGCTGGCGCAGATCGACAAGCAGTTCGGCAAGGGGTCGGTGATGCGGCTCGGCGACGACACGCGCGCCCCGATCGAAACGATCTCCACCAGCTCGATCGCCTTGGACGCTGCCCTGGGGATCGGCGGCCTGCCGCGGGGCCGCGTGGTGGAAATCTACGGTCCGGAATCTTCCGGCAAGACCACCGTGGCGCTCCATGCCGTGGCCAGCGCCCAGCGCAACGGCGGCATCGCAGCCTTCATCGACGCCGAGCACGCGCTGGACCCGGAATACGCCAAGAAGCTCGGGGTGGACACCGACGCCCTGCTGGTGTCGCAGCCGGATACCGGCGAGCAGGCCCTGGAAATCATGGACATGCTGATCGGCTCCGGCTCGCTGGACATCATCGTGATCGACTCCGTCGCAGCCCTCGTGCCCCGCGCGGAGATCGAGGGCGAAATGGGCGACAGCCACGTGGGCCTCCAGGCGCGCCTCATGAGCCAGGCCCTGCGAAAGATCACCGGGCGGCTCAACCAGTCCAAGACCACGGCCATCTTCATCAACCAGCTGCGCGAAAAGATCGGCGTGTTCTTCGGCAGCCCGGAGACCACCACCGGCGGTAAGGCGCTGAAGTTCTATGCCTCCGTGCGCATCGACGTGCGCCGCATCGAGACCCTGAAAGACGGCGCCAACCCGGTGGGCAACCGTACCCGCGCCAAGATCGTCAAGAACAAGATGGCTCCGCCCTTCAAGCAGGCCGAGTTCGACATTCTGTACGGTCACGGCATTTCCCGCGAGGGCGGCCTGATCGACATGGGCGTGGAACATGCGCTGGTCAAGAAGTCGGGCGCCTGGTTCACCTACGACGGCGACCAGCTGGGCCAAGGCAAGGAAAACGCCCGCAAGTTCCTGATCGACAACCCGGACCTGGCCGATGAGCTGGAGCGCAAAATCCGGCAGAAGCTCGGGATCGACCCCGTTCCGGACAGCGGAGAAGAAGGCGGACCGAAGCTCAAGGCAGTCGACGGATTCTAGGTGGCCCGCAGGCACGGTCCGGCCGCCGGGCCAACGCCGGGCAGTCCGGCCGACCTGGCGCCCGAGGCGGATCCTCATGCGGTGGCACGCTCGATTGTGCTGGGCGCGCTGACACGGTCCCCGAAAAGCCGCGCGCAGCTGGCCGCAAAGCTGGCTGAGCGCGGCGTCCCGGACGACGTCGCCGAGGCGGTGCTCGACCGATTCGAAGAGGTCAATCTCATTGACGACGCCGGGTTCGCCGAAATGTGGGTGCGCAGCCGCTCCCAGACCCGCTCCTTGGCGCGCGCTGCCCTCAAGCGGGAACTCGGGGAGAAGGGCATTTCCGGCGACATCGCCGAGCAGGCACTTGACCAGCTATCGCCCGACGACGAGCTGGAAGCCGCGCGGGGACTCGTTCGCCGCAAGATCCGTCCCGACTGGGAACTGAACGACAGGTCGGCCAGGGATAAGCATCTGCGGCGGTTGGTTTCGATGCTGGCCCGGAAGGGCTATCCGCCCTCGCTGGCCTACCGGGTCGCCGACGAGGAACTCGGCACCGCCGCCAACCCCGAGTTCTAAGCGGCTCCGTTATGCAATTGAGACTTTCCGCGGTTTGGTCGGTATCATTGTGCGACTGTGAGCCCCTCGCAGAATCAACGACGCAAATCCACCCAGCTACGCAGGATCAACCGCAGGCGGCGCCGCCTCCGGATCGCGGCGGGGTTGACTCTCGGCTCTGTGGCCGCCCTCGGCGCAACCGGGGCAGCGGGCGCCCTCCACAACGGCCATAGCCCGTCCGCAGCGGTGGGATTCATCGCAGCCCCGGTGAAGCAGCTGATGGGGTGGAGCGACCCGGACGAGGGGCAGCGGCCGTTGGCGCGTGCGGCCCAGCGGCAGCAAACGGAGGAAGCGTCCACCGACGCAACCGCTCCGAAGGCCGCCCGGGCTCCGGAGGCGCGCACGGAAGAAAAGGAAACTGCCGCCGCACCGGCGCCCGAAACCCCTGCGGCAGAGCCCGCGGAGAAGGAAGCCTCCGGCCCGACGGATCCGGGGCAACACGGCGACGCCGGAGCGCAGGCGGGCGCGGCACGGGAGGGCGCGGCGACAGACCCAGCCGGTAAGGCAGCTGCCGGACGCACGGCCGAAGAGCAAACCGCACCGGGGGCAAGTGATCAGCAGGCCGCAGCCGGCGCGGCCGAAGAACAGGCACCGGCGGCCGGCGCGGCGGCAGACCAGGGCGGCTCCTCGGCTCCTGCCGAGGCGCCCGCGAACGCCCCGGAGCCAGCCGACACCCACACCGGAGCAGCAAGCCCGGTCCCCGGCTGGGGTGCCGGGGAATTGGCCTGCCTCGAAGAACTCTGGAACCAGGAGTCGGAAGGCAACGCCAGCGTTGAGAAATCGACCGACGGCGGGTATGTTTTCCGGATCCGGCTCGACCGCGGCCTGGATTACATCGAGTCCCGGTACGGTTCGCCGTGCCTGGCCCTGGACTTCCAGCTGGCCAATAACTGGTACTGATTTGCCGGCCGTGCGAATTGTGGCCGGTCCCGCCGCAGGCCGTACCCTTGTAAGGTGAGTTTGACTGCCCCAGCCCCGCCCATCGAGACGCAGCACGAAGCCCGCACCTACCAAGTGCGCACGTTCGGCTGCCAGATGAACGTACACGATTCCGAGCGGCTTGCCGGGCTCCTCGAGGCGGCCGGCATGGTCGAGTCCCAAGGCGGGCAGGCCGACGTCGTGGTGTTCAATACCTGTGCGGTGCGGGAGAACGCCGACAACAAGCTGTACGGCAACCTTGGCCAGCTCGCCCCCGTGAAGGAACGCAACCCCGGCATGCAGATCGCCGTCGGCGGCTGCCTGGCGCAGAAGGACCGGGAGACGATCCTCCGGAAGGCGCCCTGGGTCGACGTCGTGTTCGGCACCCACAACGTGGGTTCGCTTCCCGCCCTGCTGGAACGTGCCCGGCACAACAACGAGGCGCAGCTGGAAATCCTCGAGTCGCTCGATGTCTTCCCCTCGACGCTGCCCACCAAGCGCGACGCGGTGTACTCCGGGTGGGTTTCCATCTCGGTCGGCTGCAACAACACCTGCACGTTCTGCATCGTGCCCTCGCTGCGCGGCAAGGAACGCGACCGCCGGCCGGGGGACATCCTGGCGGAGGTCCAGGCCCTGGTCGACGACGGCGCCATCGAGGTCACCCTGCTGGGGCAGAACGTGAACTCCTACGGCGTTGAATTCGGCGACCGCGGCGCCTTCGCGAAGCTGCTGCGGGCCTGCGGCAGCATTAACGGCCTCGAACGGGTCCGGTTCACCAGCCCGCACCCGGCGGCGTTTACCGATGACGTCATCGAGGCCATGGCCGAAACACCCAACGTCATGCCGCAGCTGCACATGCCGCTGCAGTCCGGGTCGGACAAGGTCCTGAAGGACATGCGCCGGTCCTACCGGTCCACGAAATTCCTCGGCATCCTCGAGAAGGTCCGGGAACGGATTCCGCACGCGGCCATCTCCACCGACATCATCGTCGGATTTCCCGGGGAGACGGAGGAGGACTTCCAAGCCACGCTGGAGGTGGTGGAACGGGCCCGCTTCGCCAGTGCCTTCACCTTCCAGTACTCCAAGCGGCCCGGCACGCCGGCCGCGGAACTGCCGGACCAGCTGCCCAAGGCCGTGGTGCAGGAACGCTACGAGCGCCTGATTGCCCTGCAGGACCGGATTGCCGCCGAAGAGAACGCCAAACAATTGGGCAGCCGGCTCGAGGTCATGGTGACCGCGCAGCAGGGACGCAAGGCGGAAGCGACCCACCGGCTCTCCGGGCGGGCCCGGGATCAGCGGCTGGTGCACTTTTCCGTGCCCGCGGGTGCGCCGGCGCCGCGGCCCGGCGATCTGGTCACGGTGACCGTCACCGAGGCGGCACCGTTCCACCTGATCGCCGACCCGGCATCCGAAGCGGACTACCAGCTGCGCCGCTCGCGCGCCGGGGACGCGTGGGACCGCTCCCAGGCGGATTCCTGTGCGGTACCGGCCGCCGCGGGCAAGCCGTCCCAGGTGTCGCTGGGCATGCCCGCGCTGCCGGGCCGAACCGCCTGACGGCGATGCCGGTCCACCCCCAAGCGCCGCGCGGCCCGGCGGTCATCGCCGTCGTCGGTCCCACCGGCTCCGGAAAATCGGATCTCGCCGTCGCGCTGGCCCGGCGGCTGGGCGGGGAAGTGATCAACGCCGACGCCATGCAGTTTTACCGCGGCATGGACATCGGCACGGCCAAAATCGATCCGGCCGAGCGGCAAGGAATCGAGCACCACCTGCTGGACATCCTCGACGTGACGGAAGAGGCGAGTGTCTCTGCCTACCAACACCAGGCCAGGGAAGCGATCGACGCCGTGCACGGGCGGGGGCGCCGGGCCATCCTCGTCGGTGGTTCCGGACTGTATGTACGGGCCGCCCTGGATGCGATCGAGTTTCCGGGTACCGATCCGGCCCTGCGCCGCGGCCTCGAAGAGGAGCTGGAAAGCCTCGGCCTCGCAGCGATGCGGGAGCGGTTGCGGCAGGTCGACCCGGTGTCCGCCGGGCGGCTGGCCGACGCCCGCCGGGTTATCCGGGCGCTGGAAGTGCGGCAACTGACCGGGCGTCCGTTCAGCTCCTACATGCCGGAGCGGGAGTATGTCCGCCCGACCGTTCAGATCGGCCTCCGGGTGGACCGCGAGCGGCTCAAGCACCGCCTGGCCGGCCGCGTCCATACGATGGTGGAACGCGGGCTGCTGGAGGAAGTCGCGGCACTGGACCGGCAGGGCCTGCGCCAAGGCCGGACTGCCTCGCGCGCGCTCGGCTACGCCCAGTTCCTGAAGGTGGTCGACGGTGAATGGACCCGGGACGAGGCCGCCGAGGACACCATCGCCGCCACCCGCAAGTTCGCCAGGCGCCAGCTGACCTGGTTCCGCGCCGATCCGAGGATTCACTGGCTGGACTGGGAGGATCCGCTGGCGGCGGACAAGGCGGCAGCGCTCATCGCTAAGCTTGAGCCGTGAACAACCCCATGCCTGATCATCTGTCGGCCCTTGCCGGGCTGCCCTTTGCCAAGGGACACGGCACCGGCAACGACTTTGTGCTCATTGCCGATCCCGACGGGGCCAAGCGCCTCGGGGCCGAGGCGGTCGCCGGCCTCTGCCACCGCCACCTCGGCATCGGCGCCGACGGGCTCATCCGTGCGGTCCGGTCCCGGCACCTGCCCGAGGGCCGCGAGCTGCTGGAGAGCGCGCCGGAGGCCGAGTGGTTCATGGACTACTACAACGCCGACGGCTCGACCTCGGAAATGTGCGGCAACGGGGTCCGCGTCTTCGTGCATTTTCTGCTCGCCGAAGGACTCGTCCAGCTGCCGGCCGGTGAGTCGCTGACCATCGGGACCCGGGCGGGAACCAAAACGGTCAGCCGGTCCGCCAACGGCTACGCCGTGGACATGGGGCCGTGGGAGTTCATCTATCCGGCGGAGGCTGCCGCCAGGGCGATGGATTCGACGGTCACCGCAGGCGGCCTCCAGGTGCCGCGGCCGGCACTGTCGGTGAGTCTGGGGAACCCGCACACAGTGGTCGCCCTCGCCGGGCTCGAAGAACTGGCCGCCACCGAGTTGTTCCACGCGCCGGCGGTAGACCCGGTCCCGGAGAACGGAACGAATGTTGAGTTTGTCGTGCCGGCGGAGCCCCTCGTCGCCGACGGCGCCGGGCACATCAGCATGCGCGTGCACGAGCGCGGGGTGGGGGAGACCCAGTCCTGCGGGACCGGCGCCTGCGCTGCCGCCGCCGCCATCCGCTACTGGGCGGGTGCGGGCGCACCCGACGACTGGCAGGTCGGCGTGCCGGGCGGCGTTGTCCGGGTCCGGTTCATCCCTGCGGCCGACGGGCGGGAACATGTGGAGCTGAGCGGCCCCGCCGTGCTCGTGTCCCGAGGCGTGGTGGCCTGACCGAAGCGGCTCAGCCGGCCCGCCGTATGCAGAGCACCCGGAACGTCTTTGCGGTGCTTTCCCGGCTGACCGCGAAATCCGACGGCAGTTCGGCCGCGAGCCAGCGTTGCAGCGAGTCCGATCCCAGGTTCTTCTGGACGACCAGCCAGGCGGTGCCCCCGGGTGCGAGGCGGGGCAGCCACATCAGCAACAGTGCGTGAAGCTCGCTCTTGCCGATCCGAATCGGAGGATTGGACCAGATGGTGTGGAACTGCAGGGCCGGGTCAACGTCTTCCGGGCGGCAGGCACGGACGTTGGCCAGCCCCAGCGACGCGGCGTTGTCGTTGGTCAGGGCGATGCTGCGTTCATTGACATCCACGGCCAGCACCGTGGCATCGGGGGACTTCAGCCCCATGGTGAGCGCGAGCGGTCCCCACCCGCAGCCGACGTCGAGCAGGTTGCCTTCCGGAGCAGGCGGAGGGACCTCGTCCAAAAGCACCGCCGTGCCCTTGTCGAGGCCGTCCGGACTGAAGATGCCTCCAGCTGTTTGCAGCTGCCGCATGCGGCCATCCAGCTCGACGGCGAGGGTGCGGCGAACCTCGGGATTGCCTGGTTGCGCGCTGAAGTAGTGCTCTGTTCCCATAATCGGCCAGATTAGTGCGCCGACCGCGGAATCGGTATCTAGGCCCACCTAAGCAACGTCCGCTCTGATACCGTGGGAGGCATGAAAAACCTGTGATTGCGCCGTAACCTGCTGTCCCCGCTCGTAGCCGGACAGCGCGTGCCGATGGTTGAGGCCTTGACCTCCCCGGCCGCCGGGCAATCACCGTTCCCGAAGGCTCACTCGAGTCCCTTCTGATCCGGTGCCGCAGCCGCCGCAAGGGCTGCGGCGGTCCCCGGCACCCGCTGCTTGCCCTGCCGCCCGGCCGGGCGGCAGCCCCGCCTTTCCCGCCCGGCAGCGCCCGGGCCCATGCCAGGAGGACTTTTGGCGAATCATCCACAAACTGCATCTTCGGGCTCTGCCGGCCGCATCCCGGAGGACTACGATAAGACCACGGACATTTCGAAGGAGAGCATGACCACCAACAACCCCCAGCCGACACCGGAACCGGAAATGACGCCTGACGAGATCCAGGCGGTCATCGACCGAATCCTGGCCCGCGACACCGCGGCGCGAGGCAAACAGGGCGTCGGCGGCAGAGCCCAGGCACTCTCCGAACTTGATGCCGAGCATTCCGAATTCGACGGCGACCAGCAGGACCTCGCGGAACGCCGCGCCCTGCGGCGCGTAGCCGGCCTGTCCACCGAGCTTGAGGACGTCACCGAGGTTGAGTACCGGCAGCTGCGCCTGGAGCGCGTTGTCCTCGCCGGTCTCTGGACCGAAGGCACGGCCGACGACGCCGACAATTCCTTGCGGGAGCTGGCAGCGCTGGCCGAGACAGCCGGCTCCGAGGTGCTGGACGGTATTGTCCAGCGCCGGTTGAAGCCGGATCCGGGGACTTTCCTGGGCTCCGGCAAGGCCCAGGAACTGCGCGACATTGTGATGTCCACCGGCGCCGACACTGTCATTGTCGACGGCGAGCTGTCGCCGTCGCAGCGCCGCGGTTTGGAAGACATCGTGAAGGTCAAGGTCATTGACCGCACCGCGCTCATCCTGGACATTTTCGCGCAGCATGCCAAGAGCCGCGAAGGCAAGGCCCAGGTAGAGCTGGCCCAGCTTGAGTATCTGCTGCCCAGGCTCCGAGGCTGGGGCGAGTCCATGTCCCGGCAGGCCGGCGGCCGGGTGGGGGCGGCCGGCGGCGGCATTGGTTCCCGCGGGCCCGGTGAGACGAAGATCGAGCTGGACCGCCGGCGCATCCGTACCCGGATGGCGAAGCTGCGCCGGGAGATCACCGCCATGAAGCCCGCACGGGAAACCAAGCGCGCCAACCGCCGCCGCAATGCCGTGCCGTCGGTGGCAATCGCCGGCTACACCAATGCCGGCAAGTCGTCGCTGCTCAACCGCCTGACCGATGCGGGTGTGCTGGTCGAGAACGCGCTCTTCGCCACCTTGGATCCGACCGTCCGCCGGGCGGAAACACCGGACGGTATCGGTTACACGCTCGCCGACACGGTAGGGTTCGTCCGGTCGTTGCCGACGCAGCTGGTGGAAGCCTTCCGCTCCACCCTGGAGGAGGTTGCCGACGCCGACGTCATCCTGCACGTCGTCGACGTCTCGCATCCCGACCCGGAGGGCCAGATCGCCGCGGTGCGCGAGGTGCTGACCGAAATCGAAGCACGGCACATTCCGGAAATCGTCGTCTTGAACAAGGCCGATGCCGCCGATCCGTTCGTGGTCGAGCGACTGCGCCAGCGTGAACCGCGGCACGTCGTGGTTTCGGCGCGGACCGGGCAGGGCATCGATGAGCTGCTTCGGCTCGTCAGCGAGACAATCCCGCGGCCCAGTGTGAAGCTGCAGCTGCTGGTGCCCTACGACCGCGGCGAAGTGATTAGCCGCCTGCACAATGAAGACGCCGAGATCCTCTCCATGGAGCATGGCGGGGACGGCACGCGGCTCGACGTGATGGTGCGCGAGGGCCTGGCATCGGAGCTGGAACAGTTCCTCCGGCATGACTGACCTCCAGGTTCCCGCCGGTGAGGCGCTGCGGCTGCTTGACGTCGCCGTACAGGAGATGGGCGGGCAGCACCGTGCCGGCCAGCACGAGATGGCGGCGAAAGTAGCCGAGGCCTTCGAGCGCCGGCAACACCTGCTGGTGCAGGCGGGCACAGGCACCGGCAAGTCGCTGGCCTACTTAGTGCCGCTCATGGTCCAGGCGCTGGAGGGGGAGAAGCCGGCGATCGTCTCCACGGCAACGTTGGCGCTGCAATCGCAGATCGTCAAGCGGGACCTGCCCCGGCTGTTGGAGGCCGTCGCCGACGAGCTGCCCAGGCCGCTGGACGTCGCTTTGCTCAAGGGCAGGAACAATTACCTCTGCCTGCACAAGCTCGCGGGCGGCTTTCCGGACGAGGACGCGCCGGCGGCGCTGTTCAGCCTCGGCGAGGACGCGGTGCCGCATCCTTCTCCGGCCGGCGCAGCGTCGGCTTCCGGCGCCTCGGGCGCGCTGGGCAAGGAAGTCGTGCGCCTGCGCGAGTGGGCGCACGAGACCGAAACCGGGGATCGGGATGAACTGGTGCCCGGTGTCAGCGATCGGGCCTGGCGGCAGGTCTCCGTCGGCTCCATGGAGTGCCTGGGCGCCCAGAAGTGTCCCCTGGCCGCCGAGTGCTTCAGCGAACTGGCACGGGGCCGCGCGGCGGAGGCAGACATCGTGATCACGAACCATGCCATGCTGGCCATCAACGCCTTCGAGGGCGTCGCGGTACTCCCGGACTATGACGTGGTGGTCATCGACGAGGCCCATGAGCTGCAGGACCGCGTCACCAGCGCCGTCGCGGGGCAACTCTCCGCCGCCATGGTGCGTACCGCCGCCTCGACGGCACGCAAACACACGGGGATCAGCGTGGAGCCTTTGAACTCCGCCGCCGATGCGCTGGAGGACGTCCTGCAGTCGGTGCCCACCGGCCTGCTGGCGGCCGGCCTACGCGAGGAGCATGAGCTGGTTCTCGCGCAGGTACGGGAAGCGGCCCGCGCGGCGCTCTCCGACTCGAAGCCCGAGGGTGCGGGGGCAGCGGACGGCGGACGGCAGATGGCGCGCTCACGGCTCGCGGCCGTGCTGGAACTGGCCGAACGGCTGCTGTCCGCTCCGGACTCCCGGGAGGTCATCTGGGCGACCCGTCCCAGCACCTATGGCGAGGCCGGCGACTACGCCGCCAATGACGACCAGCCGGCAACGTTGAACATAGCGCCGCTCTCGGTGGCGTCCCGGCTGCGTGAGGGCTTGTTCGACGACCATACCGTTGTGCTGACATCGGCGACGTTGTCGGTCGGGGGGACCTTCGATGCCGTCGCCGGGTCGCTCGGACTGCTCGGAGCCGGCGCGCCCGCCTATTCCAGCGTGGACGTGGGCAGCCCCTTCGATTACCCCAGGCAGGGCGTGCTCTACGTGGCGTCGCATCTGCCGAAGCCGGGCCGGGGCACCAGCCCGGAACAGCTCGATGAACTCGAGGAGCTGCTGCTGGCCTCGCGCGGCGGCGCCCTGGGCCTGTTCTCCTCGCGGCGTGCGGCAGAAGAAGCCGCGGCCGAGTTGCGCGGGCGCACCGACCTGACCATCCTGTGCCAGGGCGAATCGTCGATGGGCGCGCTGGTCCGCCAATTCGCCGAAGAGCCCGACACCTGCCTGTTCGGCACCATGACGCTCTGGCAGGGCGTCGACGTTCCCGGTTCCGCGTGCCGGCTCGTGGTCATCGACCGGATTCCGTTCCCCCGGCCGGATGACCCGCTCACGACTGCCCGAACCCGGTCCGTGGCGCAGTCCGGGGGAAACGGTTTCATGACGGTCTCGGCGACCCATGCGGCCGTGCGGCTGGCCCAGGGAGCCGGCAGGCTGATCCGCGCGTCAAACGACCGTGGAGTGGTGGCCGTGTTGGACTCCCGGCTGGCGACGGCGCGCTACGGGAGTTTCCTCCGCAGCGCCCTGCCGCCCTTCTGGAGTACCAAGGACGGCGCCACGGCCCGCCAGGTCTTGGAAAGGCTGGCTACGGCCTCAGCCTGAACGGGTTGGGGGCACGCCCGTTCCGGAGCGAGCGGGGCCCTGCGCGGGGACCGCCCGTGCGGGCAGGGGATCCCGGGGTGGCTGCAGCGCGGACCGGGGAGACCGGGCGCGTCAGAGGGCCCGCATCACCGAGACAACCTTGCCCATGATGGTTGCGTGGTCGCCAAGAATCGGTTCGTACTGGGTATTCTGCGGCAACAGCCAGGTGTGGCCGTCGCGCTGCCGGAAGGTCTTGACCGTTGCTTCGTCGTCGAGCAGTGCCGCCACGATGTCGCCGTTCTCGGCCGTGTGCTGCTGGCGGACCACGACCCAGTCGCCGTCACAGATGGCCGCATCGATCATGGAATCGCCCGAGACCCTGAGCATGAACAACTCGCCGTGTCCCACCAGTTGCCGCGGCAGGGGCATGACGTCCTCGACCGCCTGGTCCGCCAGGATCGGCCCGCCCGCTGCGATCCTTCCCACCAGCGGCACCATCGCCGTGTCGGATGACGTGGTCAGCTCGGATACGGCGACGCCGCTGGAGCTGCGCAGCTGTTGCGGTTCATCAACTCCGACGATTTCCACACCCCCGTGCTCGAGTGTCAGCGGGGTCAGGATTTCCATGGCACGGGGACGCTTGGGGTCGCGCCTGATGTAGCCCATCTTCTCCAGTTGGGCCAACTGGTGCGTGACGCTGGACAGGCTTGCCAGACCGACCGTGTCACCGATCTCGCGCATGGACGGAGGGTATCCGTGGGACATGACGGAGCGCTGGATGGTTTCCAGGATCTTCTTCTGCCTCGGCGTCAGGCTGCGCCCCACTTTGACGGGCCGGCCGCGTCGCTTCGCTCCGGCAGTGGTGGTGGTCTCTTCCGACATGTCCGGCCCCGGTCTCCCCGTAGTGGTCCCTGCGCCGGCGCCGTAGCGGAACCGCACATGGACTGTTGTCTCAACTGTTTTGTCGGTGGCGGCTGATGCACTGCTCTTACTGCCGCCCGACGCTTACAACGCTAGGCGAGGCGGTAGCGAATTTCAAACATTTGTTCGACTGAGTCTCGACAATGTTCGATCACCAGTGCTAAAACTGTAGAAGACGTATTCGAAGATACGTTCGAATACCGTTGCAAGACGATCGAAACCAGCCGAAATAGATCGAATATCGGAAAGGTGGCACCATGTCCGCCCAGCTCGCACCGCAGCCCGCCGGCCTTCGTACCAGCACAGGCCTGCGGCTGACCCGCCGCGGCCGTTTGTTGCTGATCGGCCTGCCGCTGATGCTCGCCGCGGCCGCAGCCCTGACCCTGATCGGTTTCTTCACTGCTCCGGCAATGGCCGCCGCCGGGGGGCTGGGGCCGGGGCCGGCGGCGACCGTCACGGTCGGCAGCGGCCAGTCACTGTGGGACATAGCAGTGCAGTCCGCGCCGGACCGCAACCCCCACGATGTCATTTTCGAGATCGCGCAATTGAACGGCCTGCAGGGGGACATCGTCCACGCCGGGCAGCAGCTGCTGGTCCCGTCCGCGCGCTGAGGCAGCCGTAATATGAGCTGCTTCGGCCCGCCCGATTCCTGCCCCGGGCGGGCCGAAGCTTAAACTGGATCGGTGAGTGAGCAGTTAGAACGCCTGAACCGCCTGCCGTTGCGGGAAAATCTCCGGGGCCTGGAGCCCTATGGTGCGCCCCAGCTGGAGGTTCCCGTCCTCCTGAACGTCAACGAAAACACCCATGGCCTGCCCGATGCTGTCCGTCAGGCCATCGTCTCGGCCGTCAGCGAGGCTGCCGCGGGTCTGAACCGGTATCCGGATCGCGAGTTCACGAAGCTGAGGACGGCGCTGGCCCGCTACTTGGGGCACGGCCTCACCGCAGAGAACATTTGGGCCGCCAACGGATCGAACGAGGTCCTGCAGCAAATCCTCCAGGCCTTCGGCGGCCCCGGCCGCACCCTGCTGAGCTTCCCGCCCACCTATTCCATGTACCCGCTGCTGGCCAGCGGGACGGACACGGATTATGTGGCCGTTCCGCGGGGGGCAGACTTCACGCTGTCCCCGGACGCTGCCGCCGCCGCTGTGGCCGGCTCCGCGGCAAACGTGGTCGTTCTTTGCTCCCCGAACAACCCGACGGGCACCGCCCTGGGCCTTGAGGTCGTGGAGGCGGCGTATGAAGCGGGGGAAGCCTCCAAGGCCATCGTGATCGTGGACGAGGCCTACGCCGAGTTCGCCCACGCCGGAACGCCGAGCGCGCTGACACTGTTGCCGGGGCGGGAGCGGCTCATCGTTTCCCGCACCATGAGCAAGGCCTTCGCGCTGGCAGGCGCCAGGGTCGGGTACCTCGCCGCCGCACCGCAGATTACCGATGCGCTGCGACTGGTCCGCCTGCCCTACCACCTCTCCGCCGTTACGCAGGCAACGGCCCTGGCCGCGTTGGACCATGCCGATGCGCTGCTGGCCAACGTCGAAGACATCAAGGCGCAACGGGACCGCATTGTCGACGGGCTGGCCGAGCTGGGACTCGACCCGGCGCCGTCCGACTCAAACTTCGTGTTTTTCGGCGGGCTGGAGGACCCCCGCTCGGTGTGGCAGGGACTGCTGGAAGCCGGCGTGCTGATCCGCGACGTCGGGATCCCGGGCCATCTGCGGGTAACCGCCGGCACTGAGGCCGAGACCACAGCCTTCCTCAACGGCATCAAGGCCCTCGTGGCGAGCCCCGTCTCCTAAACTAGTAAGAGCGAACCGGCTCGTGCCGGTCGACCAATTCGTCAAAGGACTCCCATGACCGTGGAAACCACCACCGGACGTACCGCACGCCTCGAACGCATCACCAGCGAGTCGTCCGTGCTGGTTGAACTGGACCTCGACGGCACCGGCCGTTCCGAGATCAGCACCACCGTGCCGTTCTACGACCACATGCTCACCGCCCTGGCGAAGCACTCGCTCGTCGACCTGACCGTGAAGGCCAGCGGGGACACGCACATCGACGCGCACCACACCGTCGAAGATGTCGCCATCACCATCGGCGACGCCCTGAAGGAAGCGCTGGGCAACAAAGCCGGGATCCGCCGTTTCGGCGAAGCCACGGTGCCCCTGGACGAGGCGCTGGCCCACGCCGTCGTGGACATCTCCGGCCGGCCCTACCTGGTGCACACGGGAGAACCGGCAGGCCAGGAGTACCACTTGATCGGCGGACACTTCACCGGATCGCTGACCCGCCACGTGTTCGAATCGATCACACTGCACGCCCAGATCTGCCTGCACATGCGCGTGCTGGGCGGCAGGGACCCCCACCACATCGTCGAGGCCCAGTTCAAGGCCTTCGCCCGGGCACTCCGCGCCGCCGTCGAAGCCGATCCACGTGTCGAGGGCATTCCCTCGACGAAGGGAGCCCTGTGACGGCTGCGCCCAAGGTCACCGTACTGGACTACGGTTCCGGGAACGTCCGCTCGGCAGTCCGCGCGCTGGAGCACGTGGGTGCCGACGTCACGCTGAGCCATGCCTCCGACGACGTCCTCGACGCAGACGGCCTGCTGGTTCCCGGCGTCGGCGCCTTCGCCACGGTCATGCAGGGGCTCAAGTCCGTGGACGCGCTTCGCTGGATCGGGCGCCGGGTGGCCGGCGGCCGGCCCGTGCTGGGAATCTGCGTTGGCCTGCAGGTCATGTTCGAAGAAGGCGTGGAACATGGCGTCCGCACGCAGGGCGTCGGGGAATGGCCGGGAACCGTGGAAGCGCTGCCGGCGGAGGTCGTGCCCCACATGGGGTGGAACACCGTGGACGCCGCAGAGGGCAGCCGGCTGTTTGCCGGGATCGAAGACGAGCGCTTCTACTTTGTGCACTCCTACGGTGTGCAGCACTGGAACTTCGACGTCACCCAACCCGCGATGACGCCGCCGCTGGTGACCTGGTCCACGCACGGCGCCCCGTTCATAGCGGCCGTTGAAAACGGTCCGCTGAGTGCTACCCAGTTCCATCCGGAAAAGTCCGGAGACGCCGGCGCGGAGCTGCTGCGCAACTGGTTGAAGACGCTGAGGTAGCCATGGGCAGCATCCTCCTGATGGGCCTGGCCGGGCTGCTGGCCGGCGGCGCCATCTCGTTCCGGCAGCAGCGGCTGCCCAAGTGGTTGGTGATCGTCTTCTGGATCCTGGCCGGCCTGTCGCTGCTGGCTGCCTACTTGCTCACCCTCGGACCGGCCGAGTAACCACACCCATCCCGCGCCCGCTGACGGCGCGCAGAAAGCGGAAGAACCATGACGAACCAAACCTCCATCCTTGAACTTTTGCCCGCGGTCGACGTTGCCGACGGCCAGGCCGTCCGGCTGGTCCAAGGCGAAGCCGGCAGCGAGACCGGCTACGGGGATCCGCTGGAGGCTGCGCTGGCGTGGCAGAACGACGGGGCGGAATGGGTGCACTTGGTGGACCTCGATGCGGCGTTCGGCCGGGGCAACAATACGGAAGTGCTGCGCCGCGTCGCCGACGAGCTGAAAATCAAGGTGGAGCTGTCCGGCGGCATCCGCGACGACGCGTCATTGGAGCGCGCGCTTGAATTCGGGGCCGCGCGTGTCAACCTGGGCACCGCCGCGCTGGAAAACCCGGAATGGACAGCACGCGCCATTGCCCGGCACGGTGACGCCATCGCCGTCGGCCTCGATGTCCGCGGCACCACGCTCGCGGCCCGCGGCTGGACGCAGGATGGCGGCGACCTCTGGGAGGTGCTGGCCCGCCTCGAAGACGCCGGCTGCTCGAGGTACGTGGTCACCGATGTGACCAAGGACGGGACGCTGCGCGGACCCAACGTGGATCTGCTCCGGCAGATGTGCGAGCGGACCGACAAGCCGGTGGTTGCCTCGGGCGGAATCTCCAGCCTGGATGACCTGCGGACGCTGCGCGGCCTGGTTCCGGCCGGAGTCGAGGGAGCGATTGTGGGCAAGGCACTGTACGCGGGCAAGTTCACGCTGCCCGAAGCCCTCGATGTTGCGGGACGGCGCTGAGGGACCAGCATGGGCAAGAAGCAACTGCCCGCCCATATCGCCGCCGCGCTGGCGGGAGCCGGCGGGGCGGGGGACTCGGCCGGCCAAAGCTGGGCCGGACGGGACCTGAGCGGTGAAGGAAACCCGCTCCACCAGTTCGACCACGATGACGGCAGCGCGGATCCCGGCTACGAGGCGGCGCTGCAATGGCTTGCCGCCGGGACCGGCGGCGAAGCGGAAGTAGTGGCTGCCCTGGCGAACGCCCGCGTTTTCGTGCCCATCGTGGCGACGCTGGGAGAAGAGGCCGAGGGCAGCCACGGCCTGACAGCGGATAAACAGGCCGACATGGCCGTGGTGACGTTGCAGGCGCCGGATGGGCGCCGGGCGCTGCCGGTGTTCAGTAACACGGCCGCCCTGGAAGCCTGGCATCCCCAGGCCCGGCCGGTCGCCGTGGAGGCGCCGCGGGCGGCCTTGGCGGCCGTGTCCGAAGACGCCGAACTGATGGTTATGGATCCGGGCGCCGCCCTGACGTTCGTTGTCCGGCGGCCGGCAGTGTGGGCGTTGGCCAAACAGCACGAGTGGGTGCCCTCCTACCGCGATCCGGCGCTCTTGGAGTGGGTGGCCGAGGCCACGGGCGGCGAGGAGGCGGTTATGGCCTCGTTCGTGGAGCCCGGGACCGGGATCGCGGTCCGGGCGGCAGATGGAGCCGTCGTGGCCGGCGGCGGCCACGGCCCGGAGCTGCGCCTGGTCCTGCAGGTGCGGGACGGGCTGGGGCGCGAGGAGTTGGGCGCCCTGGCGGGACGGATCCAACAGCGGCTCCAGTCCCGGCAAGAGTTTGCCGAGCGGGTTGATTCGCTGGAGCTGAAGTTCACCCGCTGAACCCCGCCGGCGAACGCCGCAACCAGAAGCGCAAAGACAAAGGACGACGCCGGTGCGTGGCACCGGCGTCGTCCTTGTTCAGTTCTGGGAGCCCGGGCCGGTCAGTTGACCGGACCCGTGAACTTCTCGCCCGGGCCCTTGCCCGGATCGTCCTGGATGACCGATGCTTCGCGGAAGGCGAGCTGCAGGGACCGGAGGCCATCGCGCAACGGGCCGGCATGCTGGCTGCCGATTTCCGGCGCGGCAGCGGTGACGAACCCCGCCAAGGCGGTGATCAGCTTGCGGGCTTCGTCCAGGTCCTTGAGCTCTTCGGCGTCGTCTCCGGCGGCCAGGCCGCACTTAACCGCGGCGGCGCTCATCAGATGGACTGCCGCGGTGGTGATGACTTCCACGGCCGGTACTTCGGCGATGTCGCGCATCTGGCCCAGGACTTCCTGTTCCTGGCTGGAGGCAGGACCGGCGTCGGGCGCGAAGCTGTGGCGGTGGCCGTCGGTCTGCGGATTGTTATCTGAGCTGCTCATACTGGTAAGCTTGTCACAGACCAATTGGATCCCGTTACTTATGTGCCTCACAGCACGTGCGGAGCAGGATCCGATCTGCAAGCGGAGTCCTCTCCCACCCGTCGGTATGGCTAGCCAGAGCTGCCGGGTCCAGGTCGGCAGGCTGTAGCCGGAAACCCTCGCGTGAGGTGCCCGGGCCAGCCGGTGGAACCCTAGCTTGTTTCCGCCTGCCGCCACTTCGAGGCCTTCGATTGCGTTTGCAATGGGGGGCCTTCTTTCATTGCAAGCGGCAGCCGATATTAGTGACAGGAGCCACACATTAGCGAGCCAAGAATCAATGATCGTATCCGCGTTCCCGAGGTGCGGTTAGTCGGACCGAACGGCGAACAGGTTGGGATCGTCCGTATTGAGGATGCCCTGCGCCTGGCCACGGAATCGGATCTTGACCTGGTTGAGGTCGCACCGCAGGCAAAGCCTCCGGTGTGCAAGCTTATGGATTTTGGCAAGTACAAGTACGAGGCTGCGGTCAAGGCCCGTGAGGCGCGCAAGAACCAGACGAACACTGTGCTCAAGGAGATCCGGTTCCGCCTGAAGATCGACAAGCACGACTACGAGACCAAGCGCGGCCACGCGCTGCGGTTCCTCGCAGCCGGCGACAAGGTCAAGGCCATGATCCAGTTCCGCGGCCGCGAACAGCAGCGCCCCGAAATGGGCATCCGCCTTCTGCAGAAGTTCGCCGAGGACGTCGCCGAGGTCGGCGTGATCGAATCGACTCCCCGCATTGACGGCCGCAACATGGTCATGGTGATCGGCCCGACCAAGAACAAGGCCGAAGCCAAGGCGGAAGCCCGCAGGGCCGCGCAGAAGGCCGACGCGAAGGCAACGAACGAGGCCAAGAAGCAGAAGGTGGACACCTCCGCCGACCAGGACCCGCTGACGCAGAGCCTGGGCGACCTTATGCCGGAAGGCCTTGCCGCAATGGCAAACCAGCCGGAGGAAACCGCCGAAGCACCTGCGCCGGCCGATGCCTCGCCTGCGGTTGAGGTTGAGGTTGTGCCCGAGGCCGAGCCCGCGGAGCAGCCGGAAGCCGAGGCTGCGGCCGCGGCCGAGCCCGAGGTTGAGGTCGAGGCCACGCCTGCGGTCGAGCCGGAAGCCGAGGCCAAGCCTGCCGCCCAGGCCAAGCCGGCCGCCCAAGCGAAGCCAGCCGCCCAGGTGAAGCCAGCGGCTCAGGTGAAGCCTGCCGCGCAGGCTAAGCCGGCGGCCGAGGCCAAGCCATCGGTTCCGGCGAAGCCCGCGGCGCCCGCCACGGAGGCCAAGCCCGCAGCACCCAAGCCCGCCGCCCGGCCCAAGCCGGCAGCGCGGCCCGCAGCACCCAAACCTGCTGGCCGGTCCGGTTCCAAGAACTAAGACCGTACAGAGAGCATCCGGCAACCGCCGGGCACCGTTCAGTGTCCGGCGCCGGTAGACAAGTAAACCGCCGGTGCCCGTTTTGCGGCACCGCACGAGCCGACGGTCGGCAGCGACCCGAGGAGACGTAAGGAGAACGGCAGCCATGCCGAAGCAGAAGACCCACAGCGGCGCCAAGAAGCGCTTCAAGCTCACCGGCAGCGGCAAGCTCAAGCGCCAGCAGGCCAACCGCCGCCACTACCTGGAGCACAAGCCTTCCACGCTGACCCGACGCCTTGCCAGTGACAAGATCGTTGCTCCGGCCGACGTGCGCAACATCAAGAAGATGCTCGGCATCTGATTTTCCCCCCTCTGGTCCGCGCGGCGACGCCGCAAGGGCCATCCAGCTAGTTTTGCCCCCGGCCGCCGATCGCGGCGGCCGAGCACCGGGCACCAATCATCAAAAGGAGTACGCACGTGGCACGTGTGAAGCGGGCGGTCAACGCCCACAAGAAGCGCCGGGTCATCCTGGACCGGGCTGCCGGATACCGCGGACAGCGGTCCCGCCTGTACCGCAAGGCCAAGGAACAGCTGCTGCACTCGTTCGTGTACAGCTACGGCGACCGCCGCAAGCGCAAGGGTGATTTCCGCCGCCTGTGGATCCAGCGCATCAACGCTGCCTCCCGCGCCAACGGCCTGACCTACAACCGCCTCATCCAGGGCCTGAAGGCCGCCGAGGTCCAGGTCGACCGCCGCATGCTGGCCGAGCTGGCCGTGTCCGACGCCGGCGCCTTCGCCGCTCTGGTGCAGGTAGCCAAGGACGCCCTGCCGGCCGACACTTCGGCTCCGGCAGAGCGCCAGACCGCCGCCGCCAAGCCTGTCGCCGCCGCCAAGACCGCTCCGGCCGCCGCCAAGACCGCTCCGGCCGCCGCCAAGGCTGCCGCGCCCGCCGCTGAAGGCGGAGAAGTTGCCGGCGCCGTGAAGGCTGTTGACGGCGAGGACGCTCCCGCCGGCTACACCATCAAGGGCAACCAGTCCAAGAAGTACCACGTCCCGGGCTCTACCTGGTACGAGAACACCACTCCCGTGTACTGGTTCGAGTCCGTGGAGGCCGCCAAGGCTGCCGGTTTCGAGCCCGCCGGCGGCGAGGCCCGCCAGAAGGTTGCCGAATAAGCACCGGATGCATAAACGCTTATGTGGCGACGTTATAGTCGCTGTATGAGCACTACCGGGCGCCCGCAAGCCATCATGTCCAACCCCCGAGCCGATCGGGTCAGGGATGTGGCAAAGCTTGCCGGGCGCTCGGTGCGTTTAAAGCGCCGCCAATTCCTGGCCGAAGGCCCGCAGGCTGTCCGCGAGGCCCTGTCCGCCCACCGGGCGCATCGAGGCGCCGGAAACAGCGGCATCGTGGCCGAGGTCTTCGCCACCGAAGCCTGCCTGGACCGGTCGCCTGAACTGGCGGACCTCGCCGACGGCGTGCCGCTGCGGCTGGCCACCGATGCGGTGCTGGCGGCAATGGCAGACACGGTCAACCCGCAGGGGATCGTGGCCGTCTGCCACTACCTGGACCGGCCGCTGAACGAGGTCCTGCAAAGCAAACCCCGGCTGCTGGCGGTCATGGTCCGGGTGCAGGACCCGGGCAACGCCGGCACCATCCTGCGGGCGGCCGATTCCGCCGGCGCCGATGCCGTGATCCTGACCAACTCCAGCGTGGACATCTACAATCCCAAGGCCGTCCGTTCCACGGCCGGATCACTCTTCCACCTTCCGGTGGTGAACGGTCACGATTTCGGTGACGTGGCGGCGGCCGTGCGCGCCGCCGGCGCAACCATGCTGGCAGCTGACGGCTACGGCACCATCGATCTGGACGATTTGCAGGACCGCAGCGCCCTGGCCCGGCTGGGAGAAACTCCCGCGGCCGGGGACGAGGGCGTGGCCGGCAGCCTGCCGGATCTCGCGGCGCCTACCGCCTGGCTCTTTGGGAACGAAGCCCAAGGGTTGTCGTCGGAAGAACTGGCCGCCGCGGACCATCGGGTCGCCGTGCCGGTTTACGGCCAGGCCGAAAGCTTGAACGTCGGCACGGCGGCCACCGTCTGCCTGTACGCCTCCGCGAGGTCCCAGCGTCGACGCGGGCCTGCAGGGTAGCTGTTGGCCGGCCGGCCCGCCGCAAGATGCGCCTCAGGCGAGGCTGCGCCGTTTCTCGAGCGCCCCGCTGAGAGCGGCGATGACCAGCCCCAAGGATGCCAGCCCGGCGCCGACCAGCGCCGGCGCGGCATATCCCCAGCCCCAGGAGATCACGAGGCCGCCCAGGAAAGCGCCGAGGGCATTGGCCATGTTCAACGCCGAATGGTTCAGCGAGGCGGCCAGGGTCTGGGCGTTGGGGGAGGCGTCCATCAGGCGTGTCTGCAGGGCCGGGATCAGGCTCGATCCTGCGGCCCCCAGGAGGAACACGAGGGGAATCGCCAGGGCGGCAATGGATGAGGCCGCCCAAAAGAACACCAGAATCACGATGATCGCCGCCATCACCTGGTAGATGGTCCCCATCACCGAGCGGTCCGCCAACTTGCCGCCGATGAAGGTGCCGACGACCATGCCCAGGCCGTAGAGGCCGACAATCAGCGGCAGGGCGGCCGGGGCCAGGCCTGTCACTTCGGTCATGGTCGGGCTGATGTAGGAATACACCGCGAAAAATCCGCCGAAGCCGACCACGCCGATCAACAGCGCCAACCAGACCTGGATCCGTTTCAGGGCGCCGAGTTCCCGACGGATGCCGGCCTCCGCGTGCGCGGGGGTGAAGGGAACCAGGCGCTGGAGCATCAGTATCGTCACCGCGCCGACGATGCCCACGGCCACGAACATCAGCCGCCAGCCGTACTGTTGGCCCAGCCAGGTGACCAACGGGACGCCGACGACGTTGGCCACCGAGAGCCCGAGCATGACCATGGCGACCGCCTGCGCGCGGCGGGTCGGCGAGACCAGCGAGGCGGCCAGGACGGCGGCCACGCCGAAATAGGCGCCGTGCGGAAGGCCGGAAATGAACCGGGTGGCCAGCATCGTGGCGTAGTCGGGCGCGAACACCGACGAGAGGTTCCCGAGCGTGAACAGGACCATCAGCCCCAGGACCATGTACTTGTGCGGAAGCTTGGCTCCGAGGGCTGCGAGCAGCGGCGCGCCGACCACCACGCCCAGGGCATAGGCGGAAATCAGGTGCCCGCTCTCCGGGATGGAGACGTCCAGGCCGGCCGCCACATTCTGCAGCAGGCCCATGATGGCAAATTCCGTCGTGCCGATGCCGAAGCCGCCCATGGCCAAGGCGACGATGGCCCACGCCGTCCGGCGGTTTTCGGTCTGCCTCCGTGCGGTGACGAGTGTCGGGGAATTCATGATCGGCTTTCGGTCGGACGGACAACTGGGCGCCGGCGCAAGCCTGCATGCCGGGGCCTGGGCACGGGCGGCAGTTGCGGGCACCGGCTGCCACTGTACGGCAACGCGACGGCACGGCATCCCATTCCGGACCCGTGTGGCCTGTGGTCTGCGGCATAGTCCGGGGCCGTGGGAACCGGGCCGGACCCGCCCCGTAGACTGAACCGCGTGCAAACGAGCCTGAAACAGATTGTCGGCGCAGCCATCCTCGACGCCCGCGACGCCCCGAACAGATTACTGGCCGCCCGGCGCACCGCGCCGGAGGCGCTGGCCGGCCTGTGGGAGTTTCCCGGCGGCAAGGTGGAGCCGGGGGAGAGCTGCGAAGACGCCCTGCGCCGCGAAATCCGCGAGGAACTGGGGGTCGGAATAGAGCTGGGAGTCGAAGTCTCCGGTCCGCTCCCGCAGGGCTGGCCGCTGAATGAGGCGGCGGCCATGCGCGTATGGTGTGCCTACATTACCGACGGGCTGCCGAAGCCGCTGCAAGACCACGACGAATTGCGCTGGGTCCGGCTGGAGGCGGCAGAAGCCGCGGCCCTGCCGTGGATTCCCGCCGATTTTCCGATCCTCGAAGCCGTGCTGACCGCTGCAGGCCGCACCGCCGCCCGTCCCGCGTAACGGCTCCCGCCGGAACCCGTCGTCCTGCCGGGGCCGAAGCGTTGCCCGGACACTTAGAACAACGTCGCCTGTCCCGCTGCGGCCGGCGTGCCCGACGGCGCTGCCGGACTTTCCGCCGGTGGCCGCACGGGCACGTCGCGCAGCCGGGCAGCGTTTTCCAATCCGTGCCGGCGCTTGGCTTCCCGGACCCGGTCCGCCAGCCAGACCCGATAGTCCTTGGCGGCATACGTGCCGCCGTCGTAGAGGCGGCGGTACTTGCCCACAAGTTGCGGGTATTCCTTGGCCAGCCATTGCAGATACCATTCCCTGGCGCCGGGACGAAGGTGCAGCGCGCCCGCCGTCATGCTGGTGGCCCCGGCTGCCGCAACGGCCGCGCACAGCCCGTCGAGCGCGTCCTCCGAGTCCGTCAGCCAGGGCAGGATCGGCATGGCCATCACCGAACACGGCAGGCCGGCGTCGCTGAGCTTGGCGATCAGCTCGAGCCGGGCACGCGGCGTGGGTGTTCCCGGCTCCACACGGCGCGCCAGTCCGGCGTCGGTCATGGCGAGCGAAATCCCCATGCCGACCTCGACGTCCCCGGCCGCCGCACGCAGCAGCGGCAGGTCACGGGCCAGCAAGGTGCCCTTGGTCAGGATCGAAAACGGGGTTCCTGACCCGGCCAGGGCCTTGATGATCTCCGGCATCAGCTTGTAGCGGCCCTCGGCCCGCTGGTAAGGATCGGTGTTGGTGCCCATGGCCACGTGTTCGCGCTTCCACGACGGTTTGGCAAGCTCGCGGCGGAGGACCTCGCCCACGTTCACCTTGACCACCAACTGGCTGTCAAAATCCAGCCCGGTGTCCAAATCGAGGTAGCTGTGCGTCTTGCGGGCGAAGCAATACACGCACGCGTGGCTGCAGCCACGGTAGGGGTTGATGGTCCATTCGAACGGCATCCGCGAGCCGGCGCCCACGCGGTTCAGCGCCGACTTGGCCATGACCTCATGGAATGTGATGCCGGCGAAACCGGGGGTCTGGACGCTCCGGACGAGTCCGGACAACGGGAGCAGTGCGCCTGGTTCCGCTTGCTGGGAGGACCACCTCATGCTTTAAGTAGAACACATCTTCGAACCAGGCGACAGGGGCAGGAGGGGTCTTCCGCAGGAAATTCAGCCGGCCGTCCGTACGGGCCGCGAGCCGCGCCGCCCAGGCCTCCGCCGCACCGGCCGCTCCTTGTAGCCGCCCGACTGCAGCCCGGCCAGCCGCTCGAAGATGTTCCGGGACGCCGGGTCGCCGGTCCGCCACCACGACCAGGCGGCAGCGAAGCCGTACAGCGGCAGGAACGGCAGGCCCAGGCACCAGGCATATTGGCTGCTGTGGCGGGATTCGTGGCCCAGCAGCACCGGATTGCCGGCCAGCCCGGCCGCAGCGTCGCGGAACAGCACCACGTTGCCCACGGTAAAGGCAGCGGCCTTCGGCAGCCCGGGCCGAAAGCCGTGGGCCAGGATCAGGCCATGGGGTCCGGGATGAAGGCTGCAGCGGACCGCGGCGGCGAGGGCCAGCCCCAACAGGGTGGAGCCGTTGAGCAGGTTCCAGGCGGCACGCAGCTTCTCGGACGGCGTCATGGGCCCATCGTAAGCGTTTCGGGTCGGTGCCGGCCCGTGAACTAGACTGGACTGGTTGCCCGTACGCGGGCGGAATCCCTTTAACCTATTCCGAGGTCCCCACAGCACATGTCTGACGTGACACCCCCAGCCCAGGAGCCACCCGTGCCGAGCCCCCTCGACGAAGCCGCGGTAGCCGCCGCCGTCGAGCAGGCGGTGATGGCTTTCAAGGCTGCCTCCGACCTGGACGGGCTCAAGACTGCCCGGCTCGCCCACGCCGGCGAGAAGTCCCCGCTTAGCCTGGCCAACCGCGAAATCGGCAAGCTGGCCAAGGAGGACAAGGCGGCTGCCGGCAAGATCGTGGGTCCGGCCCGCGGGCGCATCAACCAGGCGCTGGCCGCCCGCACCGCCGAACTGGAGGCCGAACGGGAGGCGCAGATCCTCGTCGAGGAGGCAGTGGACGTTACCGCGGCTCCGCGCCGCCGCCGCGCCGGTGCCCGGCACCCGCTATCCACGCTGCAGGAACGGGTCAGCGACATCTTCGTCGGCATGGGCTGGGAGATCGCCGAGGGGCCGGAGGTGGAATCCGAGTGGTTCAACTTCGACGCCTTGAACTTCAAGCCGGACCACCCCGCACGGGAGATGCAGGACACCTTCTTCGTGGAACCGCCCGAGGCGCACCTGGTGCTGCGGACCCACACATCGCCGGTGCAGGTCCGCTCCATGCTGGAACGAGACCTGCCGGTGTACGTGCTGTGCCCGGGCCGGACGTTCCGCACCGATGAACTGGACGCGACCCATACGCCTGTTTTCCACCAGTTTGAAGGTCTGGCCGTGGACAAGGGGCTCACGATGGCCGACCTGCGCGGCACGTTGGAGCACTTCTCGCGGCAGATGTTCGGCGCCGAGGCCAAGATCCGCCTGCGCCCGGCCTACTTCCCGTTCACCGAGCCCTCCGCGGAGATGGACATCTGGCATCCGGGCGCCAAGGGCGGCCCCCGCTGGATCGAGTGGGGCGGCTGCGGCATGGTCAACCCCAATGTGCTGCGCGCTGCCGGCATCGATCCGGAGGTCTACTCGGGTTTCGCCTTCGGCATGGGCATCGAACGCACCCTCATGTTCCGCAACGACGTCCCGGACATGCACGACATGATCGAAGGCGACATCCGCTTCAGCCAGCACTTCGGGATGGAGATCTAGAACTATGCGTATTCCCCTTTCCTGGTTGCGCGAGTACGCGCAGGTTCCCGCAGACGCCACCGCCGAGGACGTTATGGCCGACCTCGTCAAGGTCGGACTCGAAGAAGAGGACGTTCACCGTCCGTCCGATTCGATCTCCGGACCGATCGTGGTGGGACAGGTCCTCGACCTGGTCAAGGAGCCGCAGTCAAACGGCAAGACCATTAACTGGTGCCAGGTGCGTGTGGCGCCCGAAGGCGCCGGCCAGCCGCTCAGCGGCGACGGCATCGACCCGTCCGGCGTGCAGGGCATCGTCTGCGGAGCCCACAACTTCGAGGTGGGCGACAAGGTCGTGGTGACGTTGCCCGGCGCGGTGCTGCCGGGGGATTTCCGGATCACCCCGCGCAAAACCTACGGCCACACGTCCGCCGGCATGATCGCGTCCGCCCGAGAGCTCGGCATCGGCGAGGACCACGACGGCATCATCGTGCTCTCCCGGCTGGGACTCGACCCGGAGATCGGCACCGACGCGATGGAACTGCTCGGCCTGACCGACGAGGCGGCCGAGATCAACGTGACGCCGGATCGCGGCTATTGCTTCTCCATTCGGGGGGTGGCCCGTGAATACGCGCTGGCCACCGGCACCGAATTCGTCGACCCGGCCAGCCGCGTCGTTGTTCCCGAAGCGGCCGGCGAGGGCCACCCCGTCCGGCTCGAAGACCAGTCCCCGGTCTACGGCAAGCCCGGCTGCGACCGCTTCGTGGCACGCACGGTCCGCGGCGTCGACCCGTCGCGGCCCACGCCCCAGTGGATGGCCTCCCGGCTGCGCCTGGCCGGCATGCGCTCCATTTCGCTGGTTGTGGACATCTCCAACTACGTGATGCTGGAACTGGGCCAGCCGCTGCACTTCTATGACGCGGACAAACTCCAAGGCCCGATCGTGGTCCGCCGGGCCAATCCGGGCGAGACCCTGGTGACCCTGGACGGCAAGGAGCGCCGGCTCTCCACCGAGGACCTGCTGATTACGGATGACCGCGGCGCCATCGGTTTGGCCGGGGTGATGGGCGGTGCCGAAACCGAGGTCGGGGACGGAACCGCGAATGTGCTGATTGAGTCCGCCCATTTCGACGACGTCTCCATGGGCCGCACCCGGCGCCGCCACAAGCTGCCGTCCGAGGCGTCCAAGCGCAATGAGCGCGGAGTGGACTGGGAAATTGCGGATGAGGCGGCGCAGCGCGCCGTGGACCTGCTGGTCGAACTCGCCGGCGGCACGGCCGACACCGCCGCGACGGATGTCGGGTCACGTCCGGCACCTGTCGAGATCGACCTGCCCGACGGTTTCGCCTCCCGCCTCATCGGCTTCGAGTACACGGCAGGGCAGATTGAATCCGCTCTGACCGGCATCGGGGCTTCCTTCGAACGGTACGACGGCGGCCTGCGCGTCACGGCGCCCAGCTGGCGGCCCGACCTGGCCATCAAGGAGGACCTGGTCGAAGAAATAGCCCGGCTGGTGGGCTATGACCGGATTCCGGCCACCCTGCCGGTGGCCCCGCCGGGGCGCGGCCTGTCCCGTGGGCAGCAGCAGCGCCGCCGCGTGCTGCAGTCCCTGGCCGACGCCGGCCTGACCGAGGTGCTCAGCTACCCCTTCGTTTCCACCGGGCAGAACGAAACGTTCGGAACTCCCGAGGCCGGCTCCGGTGCGGCCGCCGTCAAGCTGGCGAACCCGATCTCCGCCGAATTCGGGTACCTGCGCACCAGCCTGCTGCCGGGACTGCTGGAGACTGCACGGCGCAACCATTCCCGCGGCTTCCGCGATCTGGCGTTGTACGAAGGCGGCCTGGTGTTCCTGCCCGGCGACAAGATCGGGTCTCCGGTCCTGCCCCCGCTGGGCGCCAGGCCGTCGGACGAGGTGCTCGAGGAACTGCAGGCAGGGATCCCGGACCAGCCCTGGCATGTGGCCGCGGTCCTGATCGGGCACGAGGCGGCACCGGGCGCAGGGTTCACGCCCCGCCACTGGGAATGGTCGGACGCACTGGACGCCGCACTGACCGTCGGCGACGTCCTCGGCATTGAACTGGTCGTCGCCCAGGGACAGCACCAGGCCTTCCACCCCGGCCGGACCGCGCAGTTGTCCCTGCGCACCGGCGAGGTCGTCGGCTACGCCGGCGAGCTGCATCCGAAGCTGCTCCAGGACGGGGACCTGCCGGCGCGGACTGCCGCCATGGAACTGAACGGCGAGGCACTCTTTGAGGCCGCCGCCGATGTGATTGTGGCCAAGCATCTGTCCACCTACCCGGTCTCCACCCAGGACGTAGCGCTGGTCGTCGATTCGTCGGTTCCGGCCGAAGCAGTCCGCGAGGCGCTGCGTGAAGGCGCCGGTGAACTGCTGGAAGATGTGGCCCTCTTCGACGTCTATGCGGGCCCCGGGATCGAGCACGGGAAGAAGTCGCTGGCCTTCGGGCTCAGGTTCCGGGCGAATGACCGCACGTTGACCGCCGACGAGGCCTCCGCGGCACGGGCGCAGGCCGTGGAGCTGGCCGCAGCCCGCTGCGGTGCCGTTCAGCGGTAACCGGTTACTGCCATGAATGACGACGGCGGGGCCCACCGACGCAGGTGGGCCCCGCCGTCGTGGGGGAAAGGGAAAAGGAACGCATGAAGGCCCAGGTGATACTGCAGCTGGTGCAGCTGCCAAACGGGTTCCCGGCCGCCAGCGGGCCGGACCGGCGCCCCAGCGTCCGCGCCCACACCCGCGAAGCCGTCCGCCTGCTGGCGGCGCGGGAACTGAACGTCGACCCCGACCGGATGCGGCTCGCCTTCGACTGCCGCCAATGCACGCGGGGCAACGATGGCCGGCATGGCCAGCCGCACCTGCTGCTGGACGGCGCTCCGGCCCCCGCCCGCCTGAGCTACGCCCGCTCGGGCCGCTGGCTGCTGGCCGCACTGTCCTTCCGGCCCGTGCTGCTCGGAGTCGACATCGAAGACGCCTGGGCGGACGCTTTTCGGCCGGAGGACAACATCGACGCCGTCATGCTCACGGACGCGGAGCGGACCCTGGTGGAGCAGGCAGCCGACCCGCGCCTGCTGCGGGCCCGGCTGTGGACCAGGAAAGAGGCCGTGCTGAAGTCGACAGGCCACGGCCTGCGGCTGCCGCCCGATACGATCGGCGTCGCCGGTGCGGACGGCGAACCCCAGCTGTCCGGCTGGCCCGGGGAAGCGGGAGACCGTCCCGGGCTGCAACTGCTGGACCTCACCCTCGCGGATGCCGGCGGGGAAGTGCCGCCCGGCCTCGCCGCGGCGCTGGCCGTTGGCGGGTCGGCCGACCCGAAAATCACCTACCGGGAAACTGCGGCCGTCCAGGGCTGAACGGGGAGGGCAGGCGCTCCGCCCGCCCTCCCCGTCCGCGGCAATTTCCTCCTCCTCCGCAAGCGCCGGGACCGCCGGCGCCGGCAGCGAGGGCGGGCGTCGACGGCAACCGGGGGCCGCCCTTACGGAACCAGCAGCAGCTTGCCCGTGGTGCGGCGGGCTTGCAGGTCCTCGTGTGCCTGCGCCGCCTCGGCCAGCGGATATGTCCGGCCGATCCGGATGTCCAGGCGGCCCGACAGGACGGCGTCGAACAATTCGCTGGAGCGCCAGCGCCGCTCCTGCGGCGTGAGCAGATGGTCGGCGAGGTTGGGGCGGGTGACGAACAAGGAGCCGCCCCGGTTGAGCCGCTGCAGGTCGAACGGCGGCACCTGGCCCGACGCGCCGCCGAAGAGCACGAGCATGCCGCGGGTGCGCAGGCTGGCCAGCGAACCGTCGAAGGTGTCCCTGCCGACGCCGTCGTACACCACGTCCACCCCGGTGCCGGCGGTCAGTTCGCGCACCTGTCCGGCAAAGCCGTCGTAGCGGAGGACCTCATCCGCCCCGGCGCTGCGGGCCAGTTCTTCCTTTTCGTCGGTAGACACCGTGGTGATCACGCGGGCGCCCTTGGCTTTGAGCAGCTGCGTCAGGATCAGGCCTACTCCGCCGGCACCCGCATGGGTGAGTACGGTCTGGCCCGGCTGGACCCTGAAGCTGGAGTTAATGAGGTAATGCGCCGTCATGCCCTGCAGCGGGATGGCGGCCGCCACGTCGTCGTCCACGCCTTCCGGCACCGGGAGCGCCGCGTCGGCGGAGACCACGGTGAACTCCGCGTAGGTGCGGTCGCCCTCGGCGAAGGCGACGCGGTCACCGGGGGCGAAGCCGTCGACCCCCGGGCCGACGGCCTCGACCGTGCCGGCGGCTTCGGAGCCGGGCGTGTACGGAAACGGGACGTTGTAGACGCCGCTGCGCTCATAGGTCTCGACGAAGTTCACACCCGCCGCGGCAACTTTGACCAGCAGCTGGCCCGGGCCGGGCCGGGGGGTGTCGACCTCGCGCAGTTGCAGTACTTCCGGACCGCCGGGTGCGGCGGCCACGATCGCCTTGGCCATGGAGGGTCTCCTTAAGGTACTCGGGACAGTCGGTGCCGGCGGTGGCATCTGGCCGCTGAGGGCCGGCCGGCTCAGAACCCATCGTAGGCGCTAACGTCCGCGCCCCCGGCCCGCCGTATCCGCCGGCAGGGCACGCAGGACGATGCATAATTATCCTCTCCGGTGCATAGTCTTGCTGTATGCTGGATGCCATGACAATTAAGGTTGCAGTCTCCGGCGCCAGCGGTTACGCGGGCGGCGAGGTCCTCCGCCTGCTGGCGAACCACCCCGAGGTCTCGGTCGGAGCCGTCACCGCCCACAGCAGTGCCGGTTCGCGGTTGGGGGAACTGCAGCCGCACCTGCATGCGCTGGCGGACAAAGTCCTGGTCGACACGACCGTCGAGAACCTGGCCGGGCACGACGTGGTGTTCCTGGCGCTGCCGCATGGCGCCAGCGCTGAGATCGCCGCCGCGCTGCCGGCAGACACCCTGGTAGTGGATGCGGGCGCGGACCACCGGCTGGTGGACCCTGTGTCCTGGGAGAAGTTCTACGGCACCGCCCATGCCGGCAGCTGGCCCTACGGCCTTCCGGAGCTTCCCGGCCACCGGGAAAAGCTGCGCGGCGCCCGCCGGATCGCCGTCCCGGGCTGCTATCCCACCAGTTCGCTGCTGGCTCTGGCCCCGGGCTTCGCGGCCGGGCTGCTGGAGCCCGGTGACGTGGTGATTGTCGCCGCGTCCGGCACCTCGGGGGCCGGCAAGTCCGCGAAGGTACACCTGATCGGTTCGGAAGTCATGGGCGGCATGAGCCCCTACGGGGTTGGCGGCGGACACCGGCACACTCCGGAAATCGAGCAGGGGCTCTCGGCCGCCGCCGGCGAGGCGGTCACGATCTCGTTTACTCCCACGCTCGCGCCGATGAGCCGCGGCATCCTGACCACCGCCACGGCGCGCATCAAACCCGGTACGGATGCCGCGTCGCTGCGCAGCGCCTGGGAGGCCGCCTACGCTGATGAACCGTTCGTGCACCTGCTGCCCGAGGGCCAGTGGCCGAATACCAAGTCGGTGCAGGGCAGCAACCATGCCGTCCTGCAGTTGGCCTTCGACGAGCACGCGGGCCGCGCCGTCGTCACCTGCGCCATCGACAACCTCACCAAGGGAACCGGCGGCGGCGCCATCCAGTCCATGAACATCGCCCTCGGCCTCGACGAGACCGCCGGCCTGACCCAGCAGGGGATAGCACCGTGAGCGTTACCGCACCACAGGGATTTCGTGCCGCCGGTGCCACCGCCGGCCTGAAAGCCTCCGGCAAGCCCGATGTCGCGCTGGTGGTCAACGACGGACCACAGCGGGCGGCGGCGGCAGTCTTTACCTCGAACCGCGTGGCGGCCGCTCCCGTGCACTGGTCGCGGCAGGTGGTCGGCGACGGCCGCGTGGACGCGGTGGTGCTGAATTCCGGCGGTGCCAACGCCTGCACCGGGGCCGAGGGCTTCCAGAACACCCACGCCACCGCCGAGAAAACCGCAGCCCTGCTCGGTATCTCCTCGGGCGACGTGGTGGTGTGCTCCACCGGGCTGATCGGCGAGCAGCTGCCGATGGACAAGCTGCTGCCGGGTGTCGAAGCTGCTGCAGCGGCGTTGTCCGGCGACGGCGGTGCCGACGCGGCCGAAGCCATCATGACCACCGATTCCGTTTCCAAGCAGGCCCTGTTCACCGGCGGCGGGTACAGCATCGGCGGCATGGCCAAGGGCGCCGGCATGCTTGCCCCGGGCCTGGCCACCATGCTGGTGGTCATCACCACGGACGCCGAACTCGCACCGCCGGCGCTGCAGTTGGCGTTGCGCGAGGCCACGCGGCTTACCTTTGACCGGACGGATTCCGACGGCTGCATGTCCACCAACGACACGGTGGTGCTGCTGGCTTCGGGCGCTTCCGGGGCCATTCCCGCGCTGGAGGACTTCACCGCGGCGCTGACCGGCGTCTGCGCGGATCTGGCGCGGCAACTGATTACCGATGCCGAGGGCGCCAGCCACGACATCGCGGTCACCACGATCAACGCCGCCTCCGAGCGGGATGCGGAAACCGTCAGCCGCGCCGTGGCCCGCTCCAATCTGTTCAAGACCGCCATCTTCGGCAAGGATCCGAACTGGGGACGCGTGCTGTCCGCGGTGGGCACGACCGACGCCGCCTTCGAGCCGGACCAGCTCAACGTCAGCATGAACGGCGTGCAGGTCTGCCGAAACGGCGGCGTGGGCGAACCGCGCGACCTGGTGGACCTGAACGGCCGCGACGTGGCCGTGGTGATCGACCTTAATGCCGGCAGGGAGACCGCAACCATCTGGACCAATGACCTCACGCACGAATACGTGCATGAGAACTCCGCCTACTCCAGCTGAGGACCGAGATGAACACGATGCTAATGGCCCAGGACAAGGCCGCCACGCTGATCGAGGCCCTGCCCTGGATCCAGCGGTTCGCCGGCACCACCATGGTGATCAAGTACGGCGGCAACGCCATGGTCAACGATGAACTGCGGCAGGCGTTCGCCGAAGACATCGTTTTCCTCCACCACGCCGGCATCAAGCCGGTGGTCGTCCACGGCGGCGGACCGCAGATCAACGCCATGCTCTCGCGGCTGGGCATCGAGTCCGAGTTCAAGGGCGGACTGCGGGTCACCACCCCCGAGGCCATGGACGTGGTGCGCATGGTGCTCACCGGACAAGTCGGCCGGGAACTGGTGGGCCTGATCAATTCGCACGGGCCGTACGCCGTGGGCCTCTCCGGTGAAGACGGCGGGCTGCTGCAGGCGGTGCGCACGGGCACCGTGGTGGACGGCGAAGACATCGACCTGGGCCTGGTCGGCGAAGTCGTCGGCGTCAACCCGTCCGCCATCCTGGATTTGCTCGACGCCGGCCGCATCCCGGTGATCTCCACCGTGGCACCGGAAATCGGCGGCGACGGCGAAGGCACCAACCAGGTGCTCAACGTCAACGCCGATACCGCGGCCGCTGCGGTGGCGGACGCCTTGCACGCCTCGCGGCTGGTCATCCTCACCGACGTCGAGGGGCTCTACGCCAACTGGCCGGACAAGTCCTCCTTGATCTCGTCGCTGACGGCGGGGGAGCTGCGCGAGCTGCTGCCGCGGCTGCAGTCCGGCATGATTCCCAAGATGGAAGCCTGCCTCAAGGCGGTCGACGGGGGAGTGGAGCGCGCCGCCGTCGTCGATGGCAGGATGGCGCACTCGATCCTGCTGGAAATCTTTACCGCGGCCGGCATCGGCACCCAGGTCGTCCCGGACGGAGACGCAGCATGAACACCCCGCATACCGTTTCCCCGGCCGCCGGCCTCGCCGGGCTGGAAGAACTGGAAGGCCTGGACAACCGGCAGCTGCTGGAGAAGTACCGCGGTTCGCTGATGGGGGTCTTCGGCACCCCGCAGCGCGTCCTGGTGCGCGGCAAGGGCTGCATCGTGTGGGACGCGGACGGCAGGGAATACCTGGACCTGCTCGGCGGGATCGCGGTGAACGCGCTCGGCCACGCGGACGAGTTCCTGACCGGGGTCGTGGCCGCCCAGTTGTCCACCCTCGGCCACGTCTCCAACTTCTTCACCAGCCCGGCACAAATTGCGCTGGCGGAGCGGTTGCTGCAGCTCGCCGCCGCTCCGGCAGGTTCCAAGGTGTTCTTCGCCAACTCCGGCACCGAAGCCAACGAAGCGGCGTTCAAGCTGGCCCGGCGAAACTCGAGCCCCACCCGGACCAAGATCCTGGCCCTGGAGGGCGCTTTCCACGGCCGGACCATGGGGGCTTTGGCGCTGACGGCCAAGGAGTCCTACCGCGAACCGTTCGAACCGCTGCCCGGCGGCGTGGTCCACCTTCCCTTCGGCGACGAGGAGGCCCTCCGCGCCGCCGTCGACGAGTCCGTGGCCGCCGTCGTGCTGGAACCAATCCAGGGGGAGGTGGGCGTCCGGCCGCTGCCCGCGCGCTACCTGAAGGCGGCCCGCGAAGCTACCGAGGCCGCGGGCGCGCTGCTGATTTTGGACGAGGTGCAGACCGGCGTCGGCCGCACCGGCAACTGGTTCGCGTTCCAGGGCGGCGTGGCCGGCGGCGAGCAGATCGTCCCGGATGCCATCACCCTGGCCAAGGGCCTGGGCAGCGGGCTGCCCGTCGGCGCGTTGATCACCTTCGGGGCAACTACTTCCGAACTCCTGACGGCGGGCCAGCACGGAACGACGTTCGGCGGCAACCCGGTGGCGACGGCGGCAGGCCTGGCGACGCTGCAGGCCATCGAGTCGCGCGGGCTGCTGGCCCACGCCTCCGGACTGGGGGAGCGGCTGCGCGCGGAGCTGGCCGGCCTGGAACACGTCGCCGAGGTCCGCGGCGAGGGCTTGCTGATCGGGATCGACCTGGATGCCGACATCGCCGCTGCCGCGGTGGCCGCCGCCCTGGAAGCCGGCTTCATCATCAACAACCCCGGCCCGCGCACGCTGCGGCTGGCCCCGCCGCTGATCCTGACCGCCGAAGAGGCCGCCCGGTTCACCGCCGCGCTGCCGGACATCCTGACCACCGCGGCTGCCCTGGCCGCCGCCACCAGCAAGGACGCATCATGACCCGCCACTTCCTGAAGGACACCGACCTCAGCCCGGCCGAACAGGCGGAAGTGCTGCAGTTGGCCGCCGACATGAAGCGGTCCCCCTACCGCTACCAGCCGTATGCCGGCGACGGGGCGGGACGTAAGACCGTGGCCGTGATCTTTGACAAGACCTCCACGCGCACCCGGGTGTCCTTCGCCGCCGGGATCGCCGACCTGGGCGGGGTGCCGCTCGTCATCAATCCCGGCGAATCGCAGCTGGGACACAAAGAGTCCGTCTCCGACACCATCAAGGTGTTGGAACGGATGGTCTCGACGGTCGTCTGGCGGACCTACGCCCATGCCGGGTTGGAGGAGATGGCGGCGCTGTCCCGTGTGCCGGTCATCAACTCGCTCTCCGACGACTACCACCCCTGCCAATTGCTGGCCGACCTGCTGACGGTGCAGGAACACAAAGGCAAGCTGGCCGGACTCACCATGACCTATCTGGGCGATGCGGCCAACAACATGGCCAACTCGTACCTGCTCGCGGGAGCGACGGCGGGGATGCACGTGCGGATCGCCGGACCCGCCGGGCACCTCCCGGCGGCTTCGGTCGTGGCGGAAGCCGAAGCACGCGCCGCCGAAACCGGCGGCTCGGTTCTGGTCACCACGGATCCCGCCAAGGCGCTGGCGGAGGCCGACGTCGTCGCCACGGACACGTGGGTCTCGATGGGGCAGGAAGAGGAGAAGGCGGAGCGGCTGGAACTGTTCAAGGACTACGCCGTGGACCAGGCGGCCCTGAAGCTGGCAGCCGACGACGCCGTCGTGCTGCACTGCCTGCCCGCCTACCGCGGTTACGAGATCGCCGCCGAGGTCATCGACGGCCCCCAGTCGGTGGTGTGGGACGAGGCGGAGAACCGGCTGCACGCCCAGAAGGCGCTGATGGCATGGCTGATGGACCGGTCGTCGCTGGCTCCACTGGCCGGGAGCTGACGGCGGTGAACACGATGCCGGCCACCAAGACCGCCCGTCAGGCCAAGATCACCGCGATCCTCACCGGCGAGTCGGTGCGCTCGCAGGCGGAACTGGCCGCCCGGCTGGCGGACGAGGGTGTCCAGGTAACCCAGGCCACGCTGTCGCGGGACCTGGTGGAACTGGGTGCGGTACGGGTGCGCGGCCAGGACGGCGGGCTGATCTATGCGGTGCCCGGCGAGGGCGGGGAACGCACGCCGCAGAGCGGTGTCACCCAGGAGATCCTGGACGCCCGGCTGGCCAGGCTCTGTGCCGACCTGCTGGTCACCGCCGAGGCCTCCGCAAACCTGGTGGTCCTGCGGACACCGCCGGGGGCGGCCAACTTCCTGGCGCTGGCCATCGACCACTCGGTCATGCCGTCGGTTCTGGGCACAATTGCGGGCGACGACACCGTTCTGCTGGTGACTCGGGATCCGGCCGGCGGAGCGGCGCTCGCCGCACGGTTCCTGCAGTTCGCCGACGAATCCTCGCGCAACGCCTGAACCCCATAACCTAGTCGCAGCAGTAGCAGCAGCGGCGGACGCCGGCGCGGAAGCCGGCACAACGAGCCATCTCCGCCGGCCGGCACGGCCGGGTGCGGAACCGTCACCAGGGCAACCTGGCGGAAAGGGAAGACACAACGTGACGCAGGAACCGAAGAGCCCCACCGGACACACCAACGAAGGCGCCCTCTGGGGCGGCCGCTTCGCCGGCGGCCCGGCCGATGCCCTGGCCGCGCTGAGCAAGTCCACGCATTTCGACTGGCGCCTGGCACAGTACGACATCGCAGGTTCCCGTGCCCACGCCAAGGTCCTGCACCAGGCCGGATTGCTCGACGACGCCGAACTGCAAGGCATGCTCGCCGCCCTGGACCGGCTCGACGACGACGTGCGGTCGGGCGCGTACGTGGCGGCCGAGTCGGACGAGGACGTGCACGGTTCCCTGGAGCGCGGGCTGATCGAACGGGCCGGCGCCCAGCTGGGCGGAAAACTTCGGGCCGGACGGTCCCGCAACGACCAGATCGCCACCTTGGGCAGGATGTACCTGCGCGACCACGCACGGATCATCGCGGGGGGAGTGCTGGCAACCATCGATGCGCTGCTCACCCAGGCCCGCCGGTATCCGGAGGTTGCCATGCCGGGCCGCACCCACCTTCAGCACGCGCAGCCGGTGCTGCTGTCCCATCACCTGCTGGCCCACGCCTGGGCGCTGCTGCGGGACGTCCAGCGGCTGGCGGACTGGGACAAGCGGGCCGCCGTCTCTCCCTACGGCTCCGGTGCCCTGGCCGGTTCCTCGCTCGGCCTGGATCCCAACGCCGTCGCGGCGGACCTCGGCTTTGACTCCGCAACCTGGAACTCGATCGACGGAACTGCCGCGCGGGACGTCTTTGCCGAATTCAGCTGGGTCGCGGCCATGATCGGCGTGGACCTGTCCCGGATATCGGAAGAAGTCATCCTGTGGGCCACCAAGGAATTTTCCTTCGTGACGCTGGACGATGCCTATTCCACGGGCTCCTCGATCATGCCGCAGAAGAAGAATCCGGACGTCGCGGAATTGGCCCGCGGCAAGGCCGGCCGGCTGATCGGCGACCTGACGGGGCTCTTGGCCACGCTCAAGGGCCTGCCGCTGGCCTACAACCGTGACCTGCAGGAAGACAAGGAACCGGTCTTTGACGCGGCAGACACCCTGGAGCTGCTGCTGCCCGCCGTCGCCGGCATGATCGAAACCCTTGTCTTCAATACCGAGCGGCTGGAGGAGCTGGCCCCGCAAGGCTTCGCGCTCGCCACCGACATCGCCGAATGGCTGGTCCGTCAGGGCATTCCATTCCGGGAAGCTCACGAGCTGTCCGGTGCCGCCGTAAGACAGGCCGAAAGCCGCGGAGTTGAACTCTGGGACCTGACGGACGAGGAATTCGCGGCTATTTCCCCGCAGCTGACTCCACAGGTGCGTGAAGTGCTCACGGTCGAAGGTTCGCTGGCCAGCCGCAGTTCGCAGGGCGGCACCGCCCCGACCGCCGTGGCCGCCCAGATCGCGGCGCTTGAGGCAGCGCTGGACGGCGCACGCGGCTACGTCTCCGGCGGCCGCCCCTGAGCCGTCCGCACCCCGGCACGGGTAAGTTACCGGCCGGTAGCAAATAGTGCTGCGGTAGTTTGTGAAGCGACGGGTCGAGAGCCACTGAGCCGAGGGAGCGAGCATGTCGACGCTGAGCCAGGACGAGGAAAAGCTGGTGCCGGAGGGTCGGATCGAGCGGGTTGACGGGGACTACGTCCTGGCCTTCGACCGACAGCTCGATTACCCGCGCAGCTACATCTGGAGCCTTCTGGCGGAAAAGGACAACGTCGCTAAATGGCTCGGGACGCTGGACGCCGACTGGCAGCTGGGCCATACCTATGAGCTGGATCTGGGCGGCGGCACCACCAGCGGTACGGTCCTGCAGCTGAATCCGCCGCTCAGCCTGCAGATCAGCTGGGAGGATGAGCTGGGGCAGGAAGCGGTCATCGAATGGCGGGTGCTGGAGAGCGACGGCGGTACCTTGCTGCAGTTCCGCTCGCGCGCCGAGGGGCCGGACTTCCTGACCGAAGGCAGCGCGGGCTGGCAAACAATCCTGGACGCACTCGCCGCCGTCGCTGGCGGGCGGCCGTCAAACCCGGAGCCCGGTCGATGGGCACGGCTGCGCGAGGCCTATGCCCGCCACTTCCGGCTCTCGCACTCGATGGGCACCGCCCAAAAGGATTCGGGCCGCACAAGCCTGCGTTTCGAACGGTTGCTCGACGCCGCCGCAACGGAGGTCTGGGCGGCCCTGACCGAGCCGGATCTGTTCGGCAAGTGGCTGGGCCCCGGCCGCGTGGAGCTGCAGACCGGCGGCGCCGTCGAATTCACCCTGCCGGAACGGACGGTTGAGGGGGACGTTGAGTATGTGCTCGCCGGCAGCCGTCTCGACTACACCTGGACCGCTCCGGAGGGCAGCGGAACCGTGCACTGGATGCTGGAACCGGCCGACGGCAAGACCCGCCTGCTGCTGGTGCACAACATCGGGCGAGAGATATCGCCCGAAGCCCTAATGGCCCGCTGGCACGCGCGGCTGGATGCCCTCGCCACGGTGCTGGGCGGCGGCCATGTGCATGATTCGGCCCACCGGCTCGAAGCCCTGACGCGCTTCTACCAGCGGGTGCAGCCGGCCTAGTGGACGCAGCGTTACTTCACTGGCTTGCCCGGCCCGCCGTGGACGTTGCTCCGGGGCTGCTCGGCGCCCGCCTGACACACACCACGCCCGAGGGAACAGTAGCCGTACGGCTCACCGAGGTAGAGGCCTACATGGGCGAGCACGACCCGGGATCGCATGGCTTCCGCGGCCCGACAAACCGCAACAAGGCGATGTTCGGCCCGCCGGGCCACATCTATGTCTACTTCACCTATGGCATGCACCATTGCGTGAATATCGTGTGCGGCCATGACGGCCAGGCCACCGGGGCCCTGCTCCGCGCCGGTGAAATCACCCAAGGCCTTGACCTTGCCCGAAGCCGGCGTGCTTCGGCCAAAAACGATGCGGAACTGGCACGGGGGCCGGCCCGGCTGGCCACTGCCCTGGGGCTGACGCTTGCCGACAACGGCAGGGCCTTCGCCCAGGGGGAACTGGAACTCGCACGGCCGGCAGTCCGGGCCTCCCATCAGCATGTGCGGACCGGGCCGCGGGTGGGCGTGAGCGGCGAGGGCGGCACCGCGGCCTACCCATGGCGTTTCTGGCTTGAAGGGGACCCGACGGTCTCGCAGTACCGGGCCGCGAAGCCGCGCCGACGCGCCGGCAGCGGGTAGGGTAGACGGGTGAATGAACGTCCCCGCGAATCAGTTGAAGCCATGGTCAACCGTCTTTCTGAAACGGTTCGGGACTATCCGAAGCCAGGGATCATCTTCCGGGACCTTACTCCCGTATTTGCCGACGGCGAGGCGCTGCACGCCTTGGTGCATGCCCTAATCGACCCGTTCGAGGGCCAATTCGACGCCGTCGCCGGTGTCGAGGCCCGCGGCTTCCTGCTGTCGGCCGCGGCCGCGTATGCCTCGGGCACCGGCGTCATCACCGTGCGCAAGAAAGGCAAACTGCCGCGCAGGACGATTTCCGAAGATTACTCGTTGGAGTACGGCACGGCGACGTTGGAGATCCATGCCGATGAACTGGTGCCGGGTTCGCGCGTCCTGATCCTGGACGATGTGCTGGCCACCGGCGGGACCCTCGGCGCGGCGTGCCGCCTCTTCGAACGGGCAGGGGTGCAGGTTGCCGGATTCGGCGTGGTCCTCGAGCTCTCGGCCCTGCGGGGCAGGTCTGCCCTGACCGGACACCGCATCCGCTCGCTGGTGCGTGAATAACCCCGGCCATTGCGTCCCTGGCGAAAGGGCGCGTGCCCGCCCGACCGCGGTCCTTCCTGCGGGAGAAAATTTGGCGCGCCGGTAGTAGAATGGACGGTCTGCCTTTTGGGGAGGGAACACGTATGCCTGAATCGCCTTCGGCCCATGCCGAGCTAGAACTTGAGCGCGCCTATGTGGCGGGGCTGTACCGCCGGCTGGAAGAACTGCGCGCCGAGAAACAGGAACAGTTGGCCCGCGTCCGCAGCAGCGGCGCCGTGGGAAGCATGCAGAACATTTCCGAGCGCGACGCTTTTGCCACCATGTACGAAGACCGGCTGGCTCAACTGAACGCCGTGGACGACCGGTTGGTGTTCGGCAGACTCGATCTGGACGACGGCGACCGCCGCTACATTGGGCGCATCGGACTCAGCACGGCAGACCTGCAGCAGTTGATGGTGGACTGGCGGGCTCCCGAAGCCGGGGCGTTCTACCAGGCCACGGCTTTCGAACGGCTGGGAGTTCGGCGGCGCCGGCACCTGATTTTGCAGGGGCACCAGGTCAAGGGCATCGAAGACGATGTGCTGGATCCGACGATGCTCTCCGAGGACGGGGTCCTGCAGGGCGAAGGGGCCCTGTTGGCGGCGCTGAATTCGAAGCGGACCGGAGCCATGTCCGACATTGTCGGCACCATCCAGGCCGAACAGGACCGCATCATCAGGGCCCCGATGCCGGGGATCCTCGTGGTGCAGGGCGGTCCCGGTACGGGCAAGACCGCCGTCGCCCTGCACCGGGCGGCCTATCTGTTGTATTCGCACCGCGAACGGCTGAAGTCCGCCGGCGTGCTGCTGGTGGGGCCGTCGAACTCTTTCATGAAGTACATCGAGCGGGTGCTTCCCTCGCTGGGCGAGACCGGAGTGGTGATGTCCACCCTGGGCGGGCTGATGCCCGGCGTACGGGCCGTGTCCGAGAGCAACCCGGCCGTGGCCGAGATCAAAGGCCGCCTGGCCATGGCCGGCGTCGTGGCCAACGCAGTGGCCAACCGGCAGAGGCTTCCGGCGGAACCGCGCAGGCTCAACGTCGAAGGCACCATGCTGACGCTGACACCGCGCCAAGTGGCACGGGCCCGCGACCGGGCACGGGCGACCGGCAAACCACACAACGCGGCCCGGGTAACGTTCGTGAAGATCCTGCTGCGCGAACTGGCGGACCAGCTGGGGGAGGCGCTGGAGAAATCGTCCGGACCGGGAAACAACGCGGACCGTGCCTATCTGATCGAAGACGTGCGCACCTCCCGCGATGTCAGGGTGGCGCTTAACCTGTGCTGGATGCCGCTGACCCCGGAGCAGTTGGTCAGGGAACTGCTCAGCAAGCCGGCCCATCTCGAGGCGGCCGCTCCCGATCTGACGGAGGCCGAGCGCAAGCTGCTGCTGCGCCCCGCGGATGCGCCGTGGACGGAAGCCGATGTGCCGTTGCTGGATGAGGCCGCGGAGCTGCTCGGGGACATGGATGCCTCGGCCGGGCGTGACAAGGCCCAGCGGGATGCAGACCGCGCCCGCGACGTCGCCAATGCGGAACAATCGCTGCGGAACGTCGACCAGATGCTGCGCGACATCGGGATCGACGGCGTCGTCAGCGCCGAGGATCTGGCCGGTTACAACCAGGCGCAGCAGACCCGCTTCACCGCTGCCGAACGGGCCGCCGTCGACCGCACCTGGGCCTTTGGCCACATTGTGGTTGACGAGGCGCAGGAGTTGTCGGCCATGCAGTGGCGGCTGCTGATGCGCCGCTGCCCGCTAAAGTCGTTCACCGTCGTCGGCGATATCGCCCAGACGAGTTCGCCCGCCGGCGCGGAATCGTGGCAGCAGGCGCTCGAGCCGTTCGCCGGCGACCGCTGGCAGCTTGAAGAACTAACCGTGAATTACCGCACGCCCTCCCAGATTGCGCAGGCCGCCGTCCGGATGGCCAACGCAGCGGGCCTGGTCGTGACGGCTCCGAAGGCGGTGCGCGACGGCCGCTGGTCGCCGGTCGTGGACCGGGTGCCGGAGGGTCGCATGGTCGAACGGCTTTTGGAGGTCATGCCCGAGGAGCTTGCCGCCGCCGACGGCGGTCTGTTGGCTGTTATTGCCTCCGACCACCGCCTGCCGGACGTCCGGAGTGCGCTGGCCGCGGCCTACGGGGCACGCGTGGGCGGCGGTGCCGGCGGGATGGAACAGGACATCAGCGTGCTGGGTCCGCAGGAGGCCAAGGGCCTGGAGTTCGATGCCGTCGTCGTGCTTGAGCCGGGTGAGCTGCTGCACCGGGTCGGCGGCCGCGTCGGGGATCTTTATGTTGCCATGACCCGTCCGACCCAGCGGCTCCGGCTGCTGGCCGAAGGCGACGTCCCCGAGGGCATCGAAGGCTGATAATTTGGTATCCGTGAATAATACGTTTCTGGCTTCCCAACGCAACGACCCTGGTTTTGCCAATGTGTGGCAGGAACTGAAGTGGCGCGGCCTTGTCCATGTTTCGACCGATGAAGCCGAACTGGAGAAGCTGCTGGCGGGGGACCCGATCACGTATTACTGCGGCTTCGACCCCACCGCACCCAGCCTTCACCTGGGCAACCTGGTCCAGCTGCTGACCATGCGCCGGCTTCAGCTGGCGGGGCACAAGCCGCTGGGCCTTGTAGGTGGCTCCACCGGGCTGGTCGGCGATCCCCGACCTACCGCCGAGCGCACCATGAACACCAAGGAAACCGTCGCCGAATGGGTGGACCGCCTGCAGGGACAGGTGCAGCGCTTCCTGGACTTCGACGGTACGAACGCCGCGCGGATGGTCAACAATCTGGACTGGACGGCGCCACTGAGTGTCTTGGACTTCCTGCGCGACATCGGCAAGCACTTCCGCGTGGGGACGATGGTCAAGAAGGACATCGTCGCGTCCCGGCTGAACTCGGACGAGGGGATCAGCTACGCCGAATTCAGCTACCAGATCCTGCAGGGCATGGATTACCTGGAGCTGTACCGGCAGTACGGCTGCATCTTGCAGACCGGCGGATCCGACCAGTGGGGCAACCTCACCAGCGGCATCGAGTTGATCCGCAAGGTGGAGGGCCAGTCTGTCCACGCCGTCGGCACGCCGCTGATCACTAACTCCGACGGAACCAAGTTCGGCAAGAGCGAGGGCAATGCCATCTGGCTGGATGCGGACATGTGCAGCCCCTACGCCATGTACCAGTTCTGGCTCAACACTGCCGACGCGGACGTGGTGCAGCGGCTCAAGGTCTTTACCTTCCGTTCCCGCGAGGAGATCGAAGCGCTTGAGCGCGCAGTAGCCGAACGGCCGCATGCCCGTGAGGCACAGCGTGCGTTGGCCTACGACGTGACGTCGATTGTGCACGGCCCCGCAGCCACCGAGAAGGTGATCGCCGCGTCCTCGGCACTGTTCGGGCAGGGCGACCTGGCCGAGTTGGACGAGGCGACTCTTGTCGCCGCCACTGCCGAGCTGCCCAGCGCTGTGACCGGTGCAGCTACCACCGGCATCATCGACCTGTTGGTCCAGTCCGGCCTGGCCGCCAGCAATTCCGCGGCACGACGGACCGTAGCCGAGGGCGGTGCCTACGTTAACAACCAGAAGATTACCGATCCGGACGCCGCAGTCGGGAGCGAGCAGTTGCTGCATGGCAAATACCTGTTGATGCGCCGCGGCAAGCGCACGCTCGCCATGGTCGAAGTGTCTGCCTGAATCCACGGGCGTTCGCACGTCAGCCGGCCACGTCGAAGGGCCCGCAGTCCCCCTGGTCAGGGGAGGCCGCGGGCCCTTCGGCATCAGTGGCGGGCATCACCCGCCGGCGATTTGCGGGCCCGTCCGGTGCCGTGTAATGTTTTCTGAGTCGCCGCCGCTGGTTGTGAAACAGCCGGCCGGAACGCGACAAGCCCCTTCGATAAAAAGACAGCGACTGTCATGCGCCCGGGTGCGCAGGCAAATTAGCTGGGTTTTTGTGATGGGTTCCTTTTCTCGAGGTAAATGAAGCGGAAACGCGGATTTGACAGAAAGAAAAGGAATGAAATAAAGTAGAAACATCGCAGCGAAGAAAAGCAAAGCGAATTTCGGAAGAAATTGTTTTGGGAAGTATTCGTTTGCTCCTGTTGTTTGAGAACTCAATAGTGTGCCAAGTTTGTTGATACCAATTATTTATTGGTTGAAAGTGCCGTGGCGTGCCGCCCCTGTGGTGTGT
>NZ_JBNHGE010000014.1:0-72810 GCF_059090935.1 Arthrobacter sp. Y3223166
GGCCCACGGGCCGGGCCGCAGGCGCTGCGCTTTCAGCCGCGCCCGCCGCTCCCCGGCCCGCACCAGTGCGCGTCCGGCGCGGATCAGCAGCGACTCCAAGACCGGTGTCCGGATGCCGGCGAGGGCTGACGACGGCGGGCGGTACGGCTGGGTGGGGACAGTTGTCATGATGGGCTCTCACAGGTGATGTGCCGGCCGGTCCGACCGGGAGTCGATGATGGGAAAGGCATTGACGTGGAGCTGAACCGGGCGGACGTCCTCCGCGCCCTCGGCATTTTGCTCCAGGTAGGGTTCGGCCAGTTTCCGCACAAAGGCGGCTGCCTGTTCGGCGATGTCAGCCAGCTGTTCACGGGTCAGGCGGACGTTGATGGTGCTGGCCACCGACGCCTCCAGCCATTCCTGCGGCAACAGGTCGGCGCCGCGGGTCATGAAGTCGGCCAGCAGGTCGGCGCGGCTGCGCTCGAATTCACGGGTGACCAGGCGGGCCGCCTCCCGGGTGGCCGGAGTGCCGGACAGATCGCCGGCGCTGATGGTCAGGCTGCCGGGAGTGCGTCGCCACCAGCGTTCGCGGGCCGTGCCGCGGCCTTCGACCTCCCGGACGAAATCGTGCCTGGCCAGCTGGCGCAGGTGATAGCTGGTGGCGCCGCTGGACTCCCCCAGCCGTTCCGCCAGCCTGCTGGCTGTTTGCGGGCCGTACTGGGACAGCGCGTTGAGCAGCTGCACCCGGAGCGGATGCGCGAGGGCCTTCAGCGCGACCACGTCTACGTGGCGTTCGTCGCCGTAGCCGCCGCGTCCGGGGTCGCTTTCCTGCTCTCTCTGCTGCTCCATGGGCACCATGCGTAGCGGTGCAAACAAAGCTTTGCAAGCATTTCTTTGCAATGCTTCCTTTGCGATTTGTCGTGCCGACCGACGGTCTGTAGGCGAGGTTCCGGCGCGCCCGTTCGGGGAGCGCCGGGGCATTGCGCCCACCCCTGTTCGCGGCTAGAACTAAGACCATGGGGAACGCGCCAGCTGGGTTCCACGGCACAGCGCTGCGGAGGCGGGGCGGCCGTGCCTGAATCCGCCGCAACGGTGCCGCGCGGGCTGATCGCCGACCGCCTGCGCGCCGTGCTGGAGAGCGCCGGCCCCGACCCGGCACGGTTCCCGTCGTCAGCCAGGGACTGCCTGGACCGCGCTTACGAGGCAGCCTATGCCGAGAACCACGCGGGCGCCCGTGCCCTGGCGCAGGCCGGACTCGCCCGGTCCTCGGACACCGAACTCGACGTCCGGCTGGGCTTGTACTCGGTGCTGATTGCGCTCGCCCAGCTGGCAGGCGAAGAGAAGCAGGCCCGGGAATATCTCTACGCCCGCATCGCCTTGCTCCGCAGCCATGGGCTGGAAGCCGAGGCCGCGGCCGGTGAGCGGCTGGGAACGGCGTTGTTCCGCGAAGCCGGCGACGACGACCTCCCGCTCCTGGAGGCAGAACTTGACCGCCTGCTGGAGGCCCGTGCCCCGGGATCGGTGACGGCGGACGTCCAGCTGGCCATCGCCGTCGTCCGTTCCCAGCGCGGGGAAGCGAAGCAGGCGATCGCGCTGCTGGAAGACGCGGTGGCCGGCTACGAGCATTCCGGCCGGACGGACAGCTTGTCCGGCGCGCTGATGTACCTGGCCAACACCTACCTGCAGGCCGACCAGCCGGAACGGGCCACCGCAGTTGCCGACCGCATGCTGGCATTGCCCGGCAACCGCGCCACCACCGCCAGCATGTGGCTCTTGAAGGCCAATGCCGCCGGCGGCGACGGCGCGGCCGGGCTGGAGGAAGCGCTGACGGCGCTGGAACTGTATGCGGCTGCCGGGGTCCGCAAGGGTGCCATCAGTGCCGCCGTCGTGCTGGCCCGGCTCTGTGCCGGCATCGGCGACTATGAGGACTCGGTGCTGGCCTGGCAGGCGGCGGTCGCCCAGGCCGAACGCGGCGAGGTCCAGGAAGAGCTCACGCTGCGCCTGGCGCTGGGAAACCAGCTGCTGGAGGCCGAAGAGTACGAACTGGCGGGCGAGGTGCTGTCCAAGCTGCTGGCGCGGCTGGAACACACCAAGGCGCCCCATGCGCAGGTGGCGCGGGCGCTGATGAGCCTGGGCCACGCCCACCGGCACGCCGGCCGGACCGCCGACGCCCTGGACTGCTGGCGCCGGGCGGTGGCCGAATTCAGCCACGGCGGCGAGTTCGGCGAGGCGGCCCGCGGCCTGCTGGCGACCGGCACGCTGCTCTCCCGCGAGGACCGCGACACGGACGCGCTGGTCTGCTTCGAGGCGGCGGTGGCCGCGGCCCGCAAGGCCGAGGACGACGACGCCGCGCTGCCGCAGGCCCTGCATGCCCTCGGACATGCCCTGTGCGAGGCCGGCGACCCGGACGGGCTCACTGTCTTGGACGAGGCAATCCGGCTGGCGCACCTCTACGGGGCCCGGTGGTACGAGGCGGACTACAGCGACACGCGGGCGAGGGGGCTGTGGGCGCTGGAGGACGGCACCGGGGCGGTCTCGGCGGCGCTGCAGGCGGCGGACCTCTACTCCGCTGCCGACGACGCAGCCTCGGCCGGCAACGCCGAACTCTTCGCGGCCCATGTGCTGGCCGAGATGGGGCGGGCCGACGACGCCGTGCCGATGTTCAAGCTGGTGCTGCAGGAGCCCGACGTCAGCCGCACACTCCGCGTCGCGGCGCAGCTGGGGCTGGCCTCGGCGCTGGACGCCCTGGGCCGGACCGTCGAGGCGGACATTGCCCGCCGTGCCGCGGACGCCGCGGCCGACAGCCCCGACTGACCGACGGCGGACGCGGCCCGTTGCGCCGCGGGGTTGGGCCGCGGGGCAGGGTTCTCATCTTGGTCTCATCTGCGCCGTGGATACTGGTGTCATGCCCCGTACAGCCATCCGCACCGTCCTGGTGGCGCTGGCCGTGCTGCTCGGGCTGGGCGCCGGAGGCGCGGCACTTGCTGCGACCCTGCGCGAGCCCGGGCCCACCGACCTGGGCCCGTCCATCACCGTCACGCAGTCCGGGCCGCCGTCCCCTGCCGGCGACCCTGCTCCGGCCGGCAGCGAGCAGCCGTCCCCCACGCCCACGCCCACCGCCCCCTCGTCCCCGGCCGCTCCGACCCGCCCGCAGGAAGGCAAGGGACCGGTTCCGGTCCAGCCGGCGCCGCCACAGGACTACGACGACGATGACACGGACGACTGGGACGACGATGGCGGGGACGATGACTGAGTCCGTCCCCCTGTCCCCACACCCCCACGCCGTCCGGCACCGCGGCGGCGCTCCGCGTGGCGGCGGCAGCCCGCGCGGCGGCCGTGCGTAGGCCGTCGGGCGGGCCGTCCGTCCGCGTCCGGGTGCTGGCCGCCGTGCTCGCCCTTTCGGCCCTGGGCCTGCTGGTGGCCGGCTCGGTGGCGTTCGCGCTGCAGCGGTCCCATATCATCCAGCGGGTGGACGACTCGCTCCAGCGCAGCGTGAGCGAGTTCAAGACTCTGGCGGAGACAGGCATCGACCCGGACACGGGCGAACCCTTCACGCAGGCCAGCCGGTTGGTCTTTTTGGCGATGGAGCGGACGCTTCCCTCCGCGAACGAAGGCATGCTCGGCCTCGTCGACGGGAAGGTGACATACACGGCGAGCCCGTCCGTGCGGCTCCGGCTCGAGCGGGATGCCGAACTCGTAGCCCTGCTGGGCCCGGACGCCACTGCGTCCGACCGGGTGGTGCTCAGCACTATGGAGACGTCGACCACGACGTACCGGGTGGTCGCCGTGCCGGTGCAGCTCTCCTCCGACCCGGCCCACAGCACGTTCGTGCTGGCCTACGATTACGACGCCGAGCTGCAGCAACTTGACGATATCTTCCTGACCTACGCACTGATCGGGTTCGGTTCGCTGGTACTGATCGGCGTCGTCGGCTGGCAGGTGGCCGGCCGGCTGCTGGCACCCATCCGGCTGGTGCGCGAAACGGCACAACGGATCACCGACGCGGACCTGACCCAGCGCATCCCGGTGGGCGGCAACGACGACATCTCCGAACTCTCCCGCACCTTTAACGACATGCTGGACCGCTTGGAGGCGTCCATGACAGCGCAGCGGCAGCTGCTGGATGACGTCGGGCACGAGCTGCGGACCCCGATCACCATCCTGCAGGGCCACCTGGAACTGCAGGACCCGCGTGACCCGGCGGACGTCGAGTCGGTGCGCGGCATCGCCTTGGACGAGCTGGACCGGATGCGGCTGCTCGTCGACGACCTGGTCCTGCTGGCCAAGGCGGAACGTCCCGGCTTCGTGAACCCGTCCGACGTCGAGGTGGGGCAGCTGACCGACGACGTGCTGGACAAGGCCCGGCCGCTGGGCGCCAAGCGCTGGACCGTCGATGCACGGGCCGAAACCCGCTGGCCGCTCGACGGGCGGCGGATTACCCAGGCCTGGCTGCAGTTGGTGGCCAACGCCGTGAAATTCTCCGAGCCCGGGTCCACGGTGGCGATCGGTTCGGCCGTGCGCGGCAATGAGCTGCGGCTGTGGGTCAGGGACGAGGGAACGGGCATCCTCCCGGAGGATCAGGGCAGGATTTTCGACCGTTTCGCACGGGGCAGCAACGGGACGCGGGCGGAAGGCTCGGGACTGGGGTTGACCATCGTCAGCGCCATCGCCGCGGCGCACGGCGGCAGCGTCGAACTGGCCTCGGCCCCGGGCGCCGGATCCACTTTCACCGTCGTGCTCAGCGGCCCGGAGGCGGGCGCAGACAAGGAGGAGAGCGCGTGAGTCAGATTCTGATCATTGAGGACGAGGACAGGATCAGTTCCTTCATCGCCAAGGGCCTGAAGGCCGCCGGCTACGTGCCCACGGTCGCCGGCACCGGGCGGGAGGGCTACCACCTGGCCATGACCGGGGACTTCGAGCTGGCCATCCTCGACCTGGGACTGCCGGACCAGGACGGCTTCACCGTGCTGCGCCGCCTGCGCGAGGGCCGCAACGACATCCCGGTGATCATCCTCACCGCCCGCAGCTCGGTGGACGACACCGTTGCCGGGCTGGAGAACGGCGCGAACGACTACATGTCCAAGCCGTTCCGGTTCGAGGAGCTGCTGGCCCGGGTGCGGCTGCGCCTGCGCTCCGAGGCGCAGCCGGCCGACCTGGCCGTCCTCGGCAGCGGCACGCTGAGCCTGGACCTGCGGACCCGGCGGGCCAGCGTCGGCGGCCGGGAGGTGGATCTCTCCGCCCGGGAGTTCGCCCTCGCCGAGGCCTTCCTGCGGAATCCGGGCCAGGTGCTCAGCCGCGAGCAGCTGCTCTCGCGGGTCTGGGGATACGACTTCGACCCCGGCTCCAACGTGGTGGACGTGTACGTCCGCTACCTGCGCAACAAGCTCGGGGCGGAGAAGTTCGCCACCGTGCGCGGCATGGGCTACCGCCTCGTCGCCGACGCCTGAGTGAAGGGTCCGGTCAGGCCGCGCCGGCGGCCAGGTCCTCGGCGATGGCAAGCCGTTGCCGGGCGTCCTGCTGCCACCCGTCACCCTCCCCGGGGGTCTTCGCCCCGGCCACCAGCGACAGCGCCACGCCGGCGGCCCGGCCGCGCAGGGCCGCCGGGTCCACCACGGTGTCGAAAGCGGCAGCGAAACGTTCCAGCGCCGCCGGGACATGCACGTACCCCGGGTGCACGGCGGGCAGCACGGCCAGGTGCCCGAGGAAACAGGCCAGGTCGTCCACCAGATGGCCCGGCCCCAGCGAGTCCACGTCCATGAGTCCGGTAATCTTCCCGCCGTCCACCAGCAGGTTCGCCTCGTAAAAGTCGCCGTGCGTCGGGACCAGCGGGCCGGCGTCGGTGGCCGCCAGCAGCTGTTCCACCCGATCGGCCAGGTTAAACACCCGGTCCTGCTCGTCGGGGAGCACGGCCGCCGCTGCCTTGGCGTAGTCGGCTGCGCGGTCGGCCCAGGCCGGGCGACGCGAGAGTTCCAGCACACCGGCCGGGAGCTCATCCAGCAGCGCCAGGAGGGTTTCGGGCGCCAGGCTGGCGGCGCCGTCGTCCATCAAAGCCTGGGCCAGCGGCACCCCCTTCGCCTCCGTGAGCACCACCACGCCGTCGGCCGGTCCGGCGGAGGCAATCGGGGCCGGCAGCCCGGCGTCGGTCAGCAGCCGGTGCCGGAGCATCAGCTGCGCCGCCCGGTCCGGACGGACCACCTTCAAAAAGACCCGGTGTCCGTCCTGGACGGCTTCCAGCACGGCCCGCCGCAGCGGCCGGTAGCTGACCATTTTCAGGTCGGCTTCTCCCCCGCCGAAAACGCTGCGGCCCACCGCAGCCGGGTCGCACGCCGCGGGCAGTCCGACCAGCACCGGGTCGGACGGATACAGCCAGGCGGTCAGCGGGACGGGCCCGCCGTCCAGGCGTACCAGCGGAAGCCCGCAGTCGGGCACCGGCGCCGTGGTGACGCAGACGTACTCGGTCCGCTCGCCGCCGTCGTGCCCGCGGAGCCGCACGGTGTAGATCCCGGTCGCGCCGGCCCCGGGCCGGTGCTGCAGCTTCGCCAACTGCCAGGACCGGACCGTCCCGCCGACGGTGCCGACGGCGAGTTCCAGCGCTTCGCGCATGCCGGGACTTTCCAACACGTCGATGCCGGCGGTCTCGGTGGCCATCAGGTCAACGTTCGCTGCGTCCATGTCTCCATTGCACACCATTGCGGCCCGGAACGCTCGGAACCGGGGACCGGACAAGGCTGCGGCCCGTCCGGGTGTGGACGGGCCGCAGCCAACCTGCCGGGCGCCTCGGGTCAGGCCCGCCGGCGCTGCAGGACGTCGTCCAGATTAAGCCGGTTCGCGGCCGACTGCTGGGCGGATGCCTCGGCGGCCGAGGCGCCGTCCGCCGGCTGCTGCGTGGCGGCAGTCTTCTCTGATGTCCGGGCGGCGGCCTCGTCGGTCCGCTGCGCGGCGGTCTGCTTGATCGATGTCTTGGTCTGCGGCTTCTTGACCTCGGGGACCGGCAGCGGCGCGGGAGCCGGGCGGGTGGCCTTGGCCGCCGCGACATACGTCGGTTTGGGCACGTCGACCGGCTGCCAGGGAGTGCCGGACGGCTGACCCGGCGCGGCGGTGTCGCCGGCGTCGGCGGCGACCTTCAAGGCTTCCTCGCGGAGCTCGGCGGCCGTCAGCGGCGCCGGACCGGGCTGGGCGGCCTGCTGCGCGGCCCCGGTGTCCCCCGCGGCCCCGTCAAACAGTTCGGTGGGCTTCCGGGGATTCTTCGCGGCTCCCGCCGGCTGCGATGCCGATGCCGCGCGAGAGGCCTGCCGGGCGCGTGCGGCGGCGCGCTTGCTGCGGTCGCGGACCGCCAGGGAGCGCAGGATAACGACGACGGCGGCCACCGCCAGCAGCGCGAAGCCCGGCACGCGGCCCGAAACTGCGCCGGCCAGCGCCAGGGCGCCGCCGACGACGAACACCAACAGGGCGGAGGCCCCGGCAAGTGCCAGCGCGGTCCGGCCGTAGCGGATGCGGAACTCGGGCTGCCGGGCGGGCGGGGGCACGGGCGACGCTGTCGAGGGTGCCGGCTGGGCGTTGTATTCCATGATGATCCCCTGGTTGCCGCCCGAGGCGGTTGCGGGTACTGAAACTAGTGGTGCTGCGTGTCCCGGCGCCGGTTCAGCCAGCGCGGGACGGAATGCTCCGCGGAGCACGTACGGTCCTACCCAGACAAACCACAGCCCGACGATGACCGCCAAGATCACAGAGCTCTGAATGTCCACTCTCAAAACCGTAGAAGCTCAAGCATGCCGTACGCGGCATTCATCACGGTGTGTCGGATAACGATTCCGTGCGGCGCTGCCTTATGGTGTCGGGCCGACTTTGGTGCGGGCCCTGCTGCGGCGTCGGGGCGGCTTAGGTGCCGGCCCGGCTAAGGTGTCCATCCGACGTCGCCGTGCTCCAGCCAGCGGTCCAGCAGGCCGCCGGGAACCTCCTCGGCAGTGAGCGCGAAGCTGCGGTGGTCTGCCCAGGCCCCGTTGATATGCAGGTACCGCGGACGCAGTCCTTCGTCTCGAAAGCCGAGCTTCTCCACGACGCGCAGGCTGGCGCGGTTCTCCGGCCTGATGTTGATCTCCATCCGGTGGAGCCCGAGCGTTTGGAAGCAATGGTCGGTCGCCATGGCCACCGCCGTGGGCGCTATCCCGCGGCCGGCACGCGCCTCATCCACCCAGTACCCCAAAGTGGCCGACATTGCAGAGCCCCAGACGATGCTGGAGACAGTAAGCTGCCCGACCAGCGCCGGCCGGGGCCTCCCCTCCTGCAGTTCGGTGATGATCCAGGGCAGGGCCGTGGCAAGTCGTGCCTGGTGCTTGAGCGAGCGGACCATCTCCGAGAACGAGGGCAGATACCCGTCCGGGGCCGGGTTCGTGGCCTCCCACGGTTCCAGCCAGCGCGCGTTGCGGCGCCGCACGGCCGTCCACTCGCTCCGGTCCCGGTACCGGATCGGGCGCAGCGACAAGTTCCCGCATGCCAGCGTCGCTGGCCAGATTGCCGGTCCGTACCCCATGTGAAGTTCTTAGCGGTCGTGGCGGGGCTCAGTCGCCCGAGCCGTCAATGAAACTCTTCAGCCAGGTCCGCAGTTCCGTCCCGATGTCTTCACGTTCGGAGGCGATGGTCACGACGGCCTTGAGATAGCTGAGCTTGTCGCCGGTGTCGTACCGGCGCCCGGAAAAGACCACGCCGTAGACGCCGCCGCCTTCGCCTTCGCGGCCGGCCAGGGCTTCGAGCGCGTCGGTCAACTGGATTTCGCCGCCGCGGCCGGGCTTGGTGTCCTCCAGCACGTCGAAGACGGACGGGTGCAGGACGTAGCGGCCGATGACCGCCAGATTGGACGGGGCCTCGTCCGGCGATGGCTTCTCCACCAGTTCGTTGATCCGCACGTAGCCGCCGTCGCCCATCGCGGTAACGTCCGCGCAGCCGTAGGCGCTGATCTGGGCGGGGTCCACTTCCATCAGGGCGACCACGGAGCCGCCGGTCTGCTGCTGGACCGCGATCATCTGGGTCAGCAGGTCGTCGTGTTCGTCGATAAGGTCGTCGCCGAGCAGCACGGCGAACGGTTCGTCGCCCACGTGCTGGCGGGCCCGCAGGACTGCGTGGCCGAGGCCCAGCGGATCCCCCTGGCGCAGGTAGTGGATGTCCGCCAGTTCCGAGGCTGCCTGTACGGCGGCGAGCTTCTCCAGATCGCCTTTCTCCTCCAGGATCTGCTCGAGGTTGGGCACGCGGTCGAAGTGGTCTTCCAGCGGGCGCTTGTTGCGGCCGGTGATGACCAGGACGTCGCTCAAGTCAGCGCGCACGGCTTCCTCGACCACGTACTGGATGGCCGGCTTGTCCACCACGGGGAGCATTTCCTTGGGCATGGCCTTGGTGGCGGGCAGGAAACGGGTTCCCAAACCAGCGGCCGGGATGACAGCTTTGCGTACCGTGCGATGAGACGTCATGGGTTCAGACTACCGAACGAAGGTGCGAAGCAAGCCGATCCGGGGGGAAGCAACTACGATGTCGGCCATGGAGATGCAAACCGGCATGGACAAGGAAACCGCCCGCGCATTCTTCCGGGCACGCCGCCGGGCCCGCCCCGAGGAAGAGCAGATCAAGGCCGGGACCGCCCTGGCGCACCAGGTGCTGGACGGTCTTCGGCGGCTGAACGTCCCGGCCGGAACCATCGTGCCGGCCTACCTGTCCGTCGGTTCCGAACCGTCCACGCGCATGCTGCTGCCGGCCCTTGAGGAGGCCGGCTACCAGGTGGTGGTCCCGATCTGCGAACCGGACTACCGGCTCAGGTGGGCACGCTGGTTCAGCGGTGTGGAGCTGGTCCGCAGTCCCCGGGCCTGGATCGACGAGCCGGTCGGAGAACGTTTTGGAGCGGAAATCATGGCCGGCCTGCCGCTGGTGCTCGTGCCCGGGCTGGCCGTCGACTCCGAGGGCAACCGGATGGGCCAGGGCGGCGGTTATTACGACCGGTTCCTGGCGTCGCTTGGCGACGGCAAAGACCGCCCGAGGTTTGTCGGGGTTTTCTACGCCGACGAGGTGGTGGCCGCGGGAGCCTTCGAGTCCACGGCGCTCGACGCTCCGCTGGACGGCGCCGTGTCGCCCGACGGCTGGACGTGGTTCCCCCGCCGGACGGTGTAGAATTGGCACTCTGAGCGGGTGAGTGCCAACGCCTGGCCGGGCGCTTCCTGCTCCTGCCAAGTTTTTTTCAGGAGGAATTACTGTGCCCACGTACGCCTACGCCTGCAAAGACTGCGCCCATGCCTTCGACATCCAGCAGTCCTTCAGCGATGAATCGCTGACGGTCTGCCCCGAGTGCGGCGGCAACCTGCGCAAGAAGTTCAACAGCGTCGGGGTCGTCTTCAAGGGCTCGGGCTTCTACCGCACCGATTCGCGCGACTCTTCCTCGGCAGGCTCCGTTCCCGCCGCCGCCTCGGGATCCGCCGGCACCGGGTCAACCGCCTCTTCCGAGGCGGCGAAGCCCGCCGCGGCCGAAGCCTCCAAGCCTGCCGCCGCCCCGGCTCCGGCGGCAGCAGCCAGCTAGCCGCCTCGGACGCCGCGGCCGCTCCTACACCGCGAAGCGGCGGCGGCGCTGATCCACAGGCGGGCCCGCCCCGCTGACCCGTGCGGGCCGGATGCTTCTAGCGTGGCCGCATGCCCGTTGCTGCCGCGTCCCGATCCGCCCGCCCTGCACTGTCGCCGCGCCGCCTGCTGCGCCGGCATTACCGGCTGCTGGCCGCCCTGCTGCTCTGTGCGGCCGCGGCGCTGGTGGTGCAGCAGCTGACCCCTGTGCCGAGCCCCACCTACTCCGTGGTGGTCGCCGCGTCCGACCTCCCGGCCGGCGCCCACCTGTCCGCCGACGATGTGGTGCTGGGCGAGCTGCCGGCCGGTTCCGTACCCGAGGGAACTGCCGACAGTCCGGCCCTGGTGGTGGGCCAGCGGCTGGCGACGGCGCTGCGCGCCGGCTCTCCTGTCGTGGACACCTCGATCGTCGGTCCCGGCCTGTTGACCGGGGCGCCGCCGGAGACGGTGGCCGTGCCCGTGCGCCCCGCGGACCCCTCCACCGTCCAGTTGGTGTCGCCCGGCCAGTTGGTGGACATCGTGCTCAGTAGCGGCAACGGGTTCGAAGAGCCTGCCGAAACTACGGTCCTGGCTCGGGCCGTTCCGGTGCTGTGGAAGGCCGACGACGGCGCTGCCGCGGCCGGCTTGCTCGGCGCGGGCGAGCCCGACGGGCTCGTGGTGGTGGCGGCGGCACCGTCCGACGCAACCGCGCTGGCCGGCGCCTCCAGCCGGGGCAACGTCTTCCTCGTGTTGGTCGGCTGATGACTGCCCAGGACCGGCCGGCCCGCGGACCGGCTCCCGGCCTAGCCCCAGTGCGGCGGTCGCTGCTCCCGCAGCCAGGCGTCCCGGTCCTCGTCCCGGTCGCCCCACGCACGGGGGTCGTCCTCCGCTGCCTTGGTCGGCAGCGTCGGCGACTGGTTCCGCCTGGCCCGGCGCGGCCGCAACCGGTCGTCGCCGGCCTCGCCGGCCTCGTCCGCCGAGCCTGCGGAGTGCGCGGAGTGCGGGGACTCCTCCGCCCGCGGGGTCTGCTCCGCCGCCGGCTTCGGTCCCCGTGCGCTGGCGGGACGGTCGTCCTTGTCTGCCGGTTCTTCCGGCTTCTGCAGTCCCAAGTAGCCTCCGATCAGGTCTGCGCATTTCTCCGGATCCGTGAACACCTCGATGGTCCACAGCGTCAGCGGCCGCCAGCCCAGCCGCTCGAGCTGTTGCGGGCGCAGCCGGCTGCGCTCCCGCACCGTCAGCTCCTGGTACTGCGGGCTGCCGTCAGACTCCAGGGCCACGGGCAGGGCCGGTTCAACATCCGGCGAATACTGCACCGTTCCGGTGCTGGCGGCGATGTCGATGACCCCGTAATAGTGGTCCCAAACGCGCGCGCCGCGGGTGCGGATGCGTTCCACGAGGTCCGCGACCAGCGGGTCGTCGATCCCGGGAGACAGTTCGGGCGCCGCGAACCGGCCGTCGCCGAGGTGGCGGTCCAGCAGGTCATGGAAGTCGGCGGCCCCATGCCGCAGCCGCTCGGGGTCCAGATCCTCCGGGCGGAAGCAGCTGAGGACGTGCAGCGACTGCCGGGAACGGGTGACCGCGGTCGCGAAGAGCGACCGCCCGTGCGGCGCCGACAGGGGTCCGAAGTCGTGGACCGCCCGCCCGTGCGGCGTCCGGCCAAAGCCGAGCGAGAAGATCACATCGTCGCGGACCAATCCGGACGCGCGTTCGACGGGAACCACGCGGAAGGGCTCCTGCCGGCGGTTGAAGAAGTCCGCCGCCGCAGGATAATTGGGCATCTGCAGCCGGATGGCCTCCGCCACGCGGGCGGCGTGCCTGGCGCTGGCCGTCACCACCGCCAGCGACCGCGACGGCCGAAGGCTGATGTGCTCGAAGACAAGGTCCACCACCCGGTTGAGTTCGGCCGGGACGCTCTCCACGCCTTCGTGTCCGGCGCCGGGCATCCCGGTACCGTCGGGCAGATATTCCACTTCCAGGCCGCCCCCGCGGATGGAGCTGGCGCCGGGCAGGCGGGACAGCGATCCGCCGTAGAACTTCTCACTCAGCGAGCGGGTCAGGTCGAGGTCGACGGCACGGTAGGCGGTGGTCAGCGCCACCACCGGCAGCACCTCGGAGAGCGCGTGGAAGCAGCTGGCCAACGGTTGCGGTGCTTCGCCGGTGACGGGGTCATTCCGCCGGTCCACGTTGACTTCGAAAGGCTCGGCGCGGCCCAACTCGCCGTCGCCGAACGCCACCACCTGATGCGCCCGTGAGACCGCGGTCAGCGCCGACGGCAGGCTTGTGGCCTCGGCGTCGAGGATGATGACGGCATCGAAGTGCTTGCCTTCCGGGAGCAGGAGCGGCAGCACCAGCGGGGAGGCAGTCCAGATCGGCAACAGCGCCGAAACCAGCGACTCCGACTGCTGTCCCAACGCGGCCAGGGTGGGTTCGCCGGCCTTGAGCAGGTCGCGCAACCGCTGCGCGGCCTTGGGCTTGCTCTTGAGCGAATGCCGCCAGTTCTGTGCCAGTTCCCAGCGCAGCCGGGCGGGCCCGGACGCGATGTGCGCGTTGTCCGCGAGCCGGTAGACCGCCTCGAGCTTGCGGAGATTGTCGCCGTCCGACATGGCCAGGTAGTCGTCGCCGCTGATCATCGCTTCGAGTGCCGACTGCCACCACGCCAGGTCCAGTTCAGCGCTGACCTCGCCCGCACCGACTTCGCGTGTGGCCAGGTCGTCCAGCAGTTCGGTCAGCCCGTGTTCGCGCATCTGCTCCAGCAGCAGCGTACGTTCGGGCAGGTTCACCAGCGTTTCGCGGTCCGCTGCCAGGGCGTCCAGCTGTTCCTGGAGTTCGCCGTCGGGCAGGGCCGCGAGGGCCCGGTCTTCGGGCACCGGTGCCAGCAGGGCGGCCAGTTTCTCGAGGCGCTGCGCCACCTCCCGGTAAAAGCCGTTCAGGTCCGCCAACCCGGAGGGCACCGCCGGATGCCGCTGCGACGTTGCGTAGTCGGCCCACTTTGTCCGCTGCTGCTGCACCTCGAAGAGGGACTCATGCAGGTCGGAGATGTGCACGCCCGGGCGGATGTATTCCTTGGCCACCTTGCGCAGCCGGGAACGCGTCATCGAACTCATTTCGATTCCGCGGTCACGCCGCCAGGAACTCGGCGCGGTCGCGGAAATCAGATCCGTGACCGGCCGGTCGAAGATGTCCGGGGTGAACTTGTCGAGGCTGCCGCGGACCTCCACCAGCAGCTGGAGCTGCTCCCCCCACTCGCGGAACGTCCCGGCGAGGGCGATCTGCGAGTGTTCGGCGACCTTGTTCATCCGTTCGCGCAGCCGCGGGACGTCCTTGGCCAGGTCGGCGGCCAGCTGGTGGGCGTCTTCGGTCTCCTTGCGGTTAAGCAGCTTGGCACCGAACCACGGGCTGGTGGTCGCGGACTTGCTGAAGCTGCCCAACTCGGCAGCCCGGACCAGCCGTGCCGCCAGCTCCGCCCGGTCGGTGATGTTGTCCAGCACCGACCGCTTCAGCCGCACGGTGGTCGCCGGAGCCGGATCGAGCGAGGTGAGCTTGGCCAGCGACTGCATCGCCTGGTAGGGGGAACAGCGCCAGCGACTGCGCACATTGTGCAGCGACTTCACATGCTCCATCAGCTTGTGCCGGTGCTCGGTGAGGGTGGTGTGCAGCTTCTGCAGCTGCGGCTCCTGCGCCTTCTCGTTGCGGCTGATCGCGCGGATCATCGCCCGACGCAGCTGCTCCGGCGTCAGGTCCGCGCTCAACTGCAGGGCCAGCGACCCCAAATCCACGGTTTCCAACTGCTGTGTGAATTCGACCAGCGTGCCCCGGCGTTCCGCGACCACCAGCACGCTCTTGCCCTCGTAGGCCAGGGCGGCCGCAGCGTTGAGTGCAGTCTGGGTTTGTCCGGTGCCCGGCGGCGCGGAAACCACCAGCGAATGCCCCGCCTGGACCAGGTCCAGCACCCGTTGCTGCGCGGCGTCTGCGTCGAGCAGCAGGAACTCATCCTGCGGATCGCGTTCGTCGATCGGCGGCAGTTCCACCTCCGGCACGGGCACGGCGTTCCGGCCGGCCCGGGGACGGGGACCGGCCTGGGATCCGGCTCCGGCTTCGGCCAGCGCGCGGATCACCGGGTGCCCGGCATCGAGCAGGACCGGGTCGGTGACTGCTTCCAGGTCCGCGAAGGTCGACACCAGCAAATGGTGTTCGATGGTCATGTTCCGCACGCCGGCGGTGAGCAGGCGCAGCCGTTCCAGCACCGGGTGCGGATCCAGGCGGGCGGTGCTGTAGGCCAGCCGGGCGGTCGCCTCGGCGTCGATACCGATCCCCTGCTCCGCGGAGAGGTGGCGGACGAGCGCCGGGTTCAGCCGGGCGCGGTCGGTCAACTGCAGTTCGAAGTCGTCCTGGCTGGGGCGGACGGTCAGCGCCACCGGGATCAGCATCACCGGGGCATTCAGGGACTCCGACCGGCCGATGTCGGGAACCCGCCAGGAGGCCGTTCCGGCGGCCAGATACCCGACGTCGATACCGCGGTCCGAACCCAGTTCGTAGATTTTGGCGCGCAGGCTGCGGGCGGTACGCATGGCCGCGGCGTACTGGTTCGGCTCGCGCAGCAGGGTGGAAAGACGGGTGCGGCGGCCGGCCAGCAACTGCGCCAGGCCGGAAGGGTGGGCATGCGTCAGGTCAATGCTGTTCGACGACGTCGGGGCGAACCGCAGCAGGGTGTCCGACCCGGCGAGATCGCCCAGGTTTTCCAGCCACGATGCCACAACGTCTTCAGCAGCCTCAGCTACGCTGGCCAGCGACACGGCTGCCCCCTTTACTTCACTCTCGGCGACTTGCCTGGACCACAACGGCATGTCAAACAAGGTATCGGACTTTAAACGCCAAACGGGCGACCGCAACACTGCTCGGCGAAATTGCCTCGCAGTTCACCCGCAGCCGCGCTGCGGGCGGGCGGCGGTCGCCCGTTGTGGCTACTCCCACTCGATGGTTCCCGGCGGTTTGCTCGTCACGTCGAGCACCACGCGGTTGACGCCGTCCACTTCGTTGGTGATGCGGTTGGAGATTTTGGCCAGCAGGTCGTAGGGCAGCCGCGACCAGTCTGCGGTCATCGCGTCCTCGGAGGAGACCGGACGAAGCACGATCGGGTGTCCGTAGGTTCGGCCGTCGCCCTGGACGCCCACGCTGCGCACGTCGGCGAGCAGGACCACCGGCATCTGCCAGACTTCCTGGTCCAGGCCCGCAGCGGTCAGTTCGGCTCGCGCGATCGCGTCCGCCTTGCGCAGCAGGTCCAGCCGCTCCTGGGTGACTTCGCCGATGATCCGGATGCCAAGTCCCGGGCCGGGGAAGGGCTGGCGTCCGACGATTTCGGCCGGCAGGCCCAGTTGGGCGCCGACCGCGCGGACCTCGTCCTTGAACAGCGTCCGCAGCGGTTCCACCAGCTCGAACTGCAGGTCCTCGGGCAGCCCGCCCACGTTGTGGTGGCTCTTAATGTTCGCGGCGCCCTCGCCGCCGCCGGACTCGACCACGTCCGGGTAGAGCGTGCCCTGCACCAGGAACTTCACCGACTCCCCCTCGGCGGCCGCCTCGGCCAGCACGGCCTTTTCGGCGGCTTCAAAGGCGCGGATGAACTCGCGGCCGATGATCTTGCGCTTGGTCTCCGGGTCGGTGACACCGGCCAGCGCGGACAGGAAGCGCTGCTGTTCGTTGGCTACGTACAGCTTCACGCCCGTGGCCGCGACAAAGTCACGCTCCACCTGCTCGGCTTCGCCCTCGCGCAACAGTCCGTGGTCCACAAAGACACAGGTCAGCTGGTCGCCGACCGCGCGCTGCACCAGGGCCGCGGCGACGGCGGAGTCCACGCCGCCGGACAGCCCGCAGATCACGCGGGAGTCGCCGATCTGGGCGCGAATGCGCTCCACCTGCTCCTCCACGATGTTGCCGGTGGTCCAGTTGGGCTCGAGCCCGGCACCACGGAACAGGAAGTTCTCCAACACGCGCTGGCCGTGGGCCGAGTGCTTGACCTCGGGGTGCCATTGCACGCCGTACAGCTTCTTCTCGTCGTTCGCGAAGGCGGCCACCGGGGCGCCGGCCGTGCTGGCCAGCACGTCGAAGCCTGCGGGTGCCTCCTGCACCGAGTCGCCGTGGCTCATCCAGGTGTTCTGGACGGGGGGCACCCCGGCCAGGATGGACCGGCCCTCCCCCACCGCGGTGGCGTCCGTGGCACCGTACTCGCGCAGCCCGGTCCTGGCTACCTTGCCGCCCAAGGCGTTCGCCATGGCCTGGAAGCCGTAACAGATGCCGAACACCGGGACGCCGGCTTCGAACAGGTCCGCGCCGATCCTCGGCGCTCCTTCGGCGTAAACGCTGGAGGGCCCGCCGGAGAGGATGATGGCCACCGGGTTCTTGGCCATCAGCTGTTCGGTGGTGTAGGTGTGCGGAACGATCTCGGAATACACGTTGGCCTCGCGCACGCGGCGGGCGATCAGCTGCGCGTACTGGGCCCCGTAGTCGACGACGAGGACGGGCCGGTGGTCCGTAGTGGCGGGGGGAGGAGTAGTCACCCTTACAGGATAGTCGCCGGGTCCGGCGCCTCGCACTCCGGCGTCCGGCCCCGCTGCGTGAGGTAGCGCACGCCCGGCTCCGGTCAGTAGCGCTTGGCGGCTTCGGGGTGGGCGGCCAGTTCTTCTTCCACCTCGCGGTGCACCTTGCGTTCCAGGATGATGGACAGGAACGGGATGACGCCGCCCAGGGCGATCAGCACGAACTTGCTGAACGGCCAGCGCATCAGCGACCAGAGCCGGAAGTCGGCAATCAGGTACAGCACGTACAGCCAGCCGTGCGCTATCAGCACCGCGATGGACAGGTTCAGGCCGTCGATCACGGACGGTTCGGCCTGCGCCAGGCCCAGCGCGAAGGTCTCGCCCGTCAGGGTGTTGGTGGCCCCGGCGAACAGGAACAGGTTGAAGCCGTACCGCAGCACCATCTCCACGCAGAGCAGCAGCAGCATGATGCCGGTGATGTAGGAGGTGACCTTGTAGAAGGTCAGGGCGGAGCGGATCTGGGCGTGGGTTCCGCCGAAGCGGCGTTTGGCCGGACGCTGGGTCGCGGCGGAACGGTCGGGGGCGTTTTCGGTCACGTGGACTACCTCGTTGTGTGGGGTGAGCTGGGTGTGGTCTGGTCGGCGGCGGCATCGCCGCCCTGGCGGGTGCCGGCGGGGCCCGCCGCGCTCCCCCGCCCGGATCCGGCTGCATGGCGGGCCGCTTCGGCCGCGTCTTCGGCCGCCTCCAGGTCGCGGCGGTAGTCGTCGGCCACCAGCCGCCACCAGAGGAAGATTGCGAATCCGGCGAACACGACCCATTCCACCGCGTAGAAGACGTTCATCCAGTTGACCGGCGCTTCCTGCGGCTGCGGTCCGACAACCACCGGCTGCATCGAGGTCCCCTCGGTCGCGGTGCCAAGGTCCGTGCCGCCCACGGTGAAGCCGGTCCCGACCACGAAGCCGGAGTAGCCGGGCGCGTTCCAGCGGTTGATCAGCTCGGCCGCCGACAGCGAAGCCACCTGGCCGGCGGGCAGGCTTCCGGGCAGCGGGGCTTCCGTGGGCAGCAGCCGCCCGACGACGGTGGCCTCACCGTCCGGGGCGGGAACGGCATCCGCCGGTTCCTCGACCCAGCCGCGCACCACGGGGATGACCACGTCTTCGCCAAACTGCTCCACGCCGTCCACGGTGAACGGGTCGACCACCCAGAGGCCTTCTTCGCCGTCCTGCAGGCGGTTCCGGACCAGCACCTGCCCGCCCTGGACGAAGCTGCCGTCGAAGGTGACCATCTGGTCCGCGGTGGCGGCGGTCATCGGGATGCCCGGTTCAAAGACGTCGGTGAGCGGCTTGACCGTTTCGGTCTCGCCCGGGGGCGGGGGCGGTTCGCTCTGCGACGTGGAAAACTGCCACTGGCTCAGCAGCACGAACACCGTGGACAGCGCCAGCGCAAGCACCAGGGCCGCTATCCAGCGGGGTTTCAGGGCAGTCTTGAGCACCCATTAAAGGTACTTCGCAACCATGTAGAAAACGAATCCTGCCCGGTGCCCTCAGGCCAGCGGAACGATGTCGTCGACGCCCATCCGGGCGCTGTCGGCCGTGACGTCGTCGGGCTGCTCCTGGCTGAGCCGTTCGGCTTCGACCCGGGCCAGGTAGTGCTTCACCTCGCGTTCCACCTGTCCTTCGCTCCAGTCGAGGAGGGGCGCCATCAGCCGGGCGACGACCGGGGCGGCGGAGACGCCGCGGTCCCAGGCCTCGATGGAGATCCGGGTCCGGCGGGTAAGCACGTCGTGGATGTGCCGGGCTCCCTCGTGCGTGGTCGCATAGACCACCTCGGCCGCCAGGTAGTCGTCGGCGCCGGGCAGCGGTTCGGCCAGCTCCGGCCGTTCGGTGATGATGTCCAGCACGTCGCCGGCCATGGCTCCGTACCGGTTGAGCAGGTGTTCCACCCGGGCAACGTGGATGCCCGTGCGGTCCGCCATGCGGCTGCGCCTGTTCCAGGCCGCCTTGAAACCGGAGGCGCCGAGCAGCGGGATGGTGTCGGTGCAGCTTGGCGGGACGCGCTCGTCGAGGGCCCGGGCCGCCTCGTCCACCGCGTCCTTGGCCATCACGCGGTACGTGGTGTACTTGCCGCCGGCCACCACCACGAGCCCGGGGACCGGGTGCGCCACCACGTGTTCGCGCGAGAGCTTGGCGGTGGAATCGTTCTCGCCCGCCAGCAACGGCCGGAGCCCGGCGTAGACACCCTCGACGTCCTCCCGGGTGAGCGGGCGCTGGAGGACCCGGTTGACGTGTTCCAGCAGGTAGTCGATGTCCTTGGACGAGGCCGCCGGGTGGGCCTTGTCCAGATTCCAGTCGGTATCGGTGGTGCCGATGATCCAGTGCCGCCCCCATGGAATCACGAACAGCACCGACTTCTCGGTGCGCAGGATCAGGCCCACCGTGGACTGGAACCGGTCCCGCGGCACCACCAGGTGGATTCCCTTGGAAGAACGGACGCTCAGCTGGCCGCGTTCGGTCACCATGGCCTGGGTCTCGTCCGTCCACACGCCGGTGGCGTTGACCACCTGCTTGGCCCGGATGTTGAACTCGCTGCCGTCCTCCTGGTTCCGCACCCGGGCGCCGACCACGCGTTCGCCCTCGCGCAGGAAGTCGACCACCGCCAGCCGGTTGGCCGCGTGCGCCCCGAACGCCGCCGCGGTGCGGACAAGGTTGACCACCAGCCGGGCGTCGTCCACCTGCGCGTCGTAGTAGCGGATGGACCCCACCATGGCGTCCTTTTTCAGGCTGGGTGCCGCCCGAAGGGTCCCCCGCCGGGAGAGGTGTTTGTGGAAGGGGACGCCGCGGCCGCGCCCGGAGGCGATGGCCAGGGCATCGTACAAGGCCACGCCGGCGCCGACGTAGGGCCGCTCCACGTACCGCCTGGTCAGCGGGTACAGGAACGGCACCGGGCGCACCAGGTGCGGCGCGATCCGCTCCAACAGCAGTCCCCGTTCCTGCAGCGCCTCGCGGACCAGAGCGAAATCCAGCATCTCCAGGTACCGCAGCCCGCCGTGGATCAGCTTGGAAGACCGCGACGACGTGCCCGAGGCCCAGTCCCGGGCCTCCACGATGCCCACGTCCAGCCCGCGCGTGACCGCGTCCAGGGCGGCCCCGGCGCCCACCACCCCGCCGCCGACGATCAGCACGTCCAGCTCGGCCCCGCGCTCCTGTGTGGCGCGCAGCGCGGCCAGCGCCTGCTCGCGGCTCTCGGGACTCAGGGCTCCGGTGGTCATCGCCTATCAGCCTCCCAGCATGGTCGGATCAGTCGCGGGCCTGGATCGGCGCCAGCACCACTTCGCAGCGCTGGAACTCTTTCAGGTCCGAGTACCCGGTGGTCGCCATCGACCGGCGCAGCGCACCGACCAGGTTGGAGGTTCCGTCGGTGTGGTTGGACGGGCCGTGCAGCACCCGCTCCAGCGGTCCGACGGTTCCCACGTTCACGCGGTCGCCCCGGGGCAGTTCGTCGTGGTGGGCCTCCTGGCCCCAGTGCCAGCCGCGGCCCGGCGCTTCCTCCGCCCGGGCCAGGGCGGAACCGAGCATCACGGCGTCCGCCCCCATGGCGATGGCCTTGACGATGTCGCCGCTGAAGCCCACGCCGCCGTCGGCGATCACGTGCACGTAGCGGCCGCCCGATTCGTCCATGTAGTCCCGGCGCGCGGCCGCCACATCGGAGATCGCCGAGGCCATCGGGGCGTGGATGCCCAGCGCCCGGCGCGTGGTCGTCGTCGCTCCCCCGCCGAAGCCCACCAGCACGCCGGCCGCGCCGGTGCGCATCAGGTGCAGCGCCGGGGTGTAGCCGGCGGCGCCGCCGACGATCACCGGCGTGTCCAGCTCGTAGATGAACTGCTTGAGGTTCAGCGGTTCCTGCGTCTTGGAGACGTGTTCGGCGGAGACGGTGGTGCCGCGGATCACGAAGATGTCCACGCCGGCGGCGACCACGGTCTTGTAGAACTCCTGGGTGCGCTGCGGCGTCAGCGAGCCGGCCACGGTCACCCCGGCTTCCCGGATTTCGGCCAGCCGGGAGGTGATCAGTTCCGGCTGCACGGGGGCGGAGTAGAGCTCCTGCATCCGCTTGGTCGCGGCCGGGCTGAAGTTCTCCGTGCCCAGCGCGGCGATCTCGTCCAGCACCGGCAGCGGATCCTCGTACCGGGTCCACAGGCCCTCGAGATTGAGGACGCCCAGGCCGCCGAGCTTGCCCAGCGCGATGGCGGTGGCCGGCGACATGACCGAGTCCATCGGCGCGGCGATGACCGGCGCGTCGAACGTGTAGGCGTCGATCTGCCAGCTGACCGAGACATCCTTGGGATCGCGCGTCCGGCGCGAGGGGACGATCGCCACGTCATCGAGGGAGTAGGCTCGGCGCCCACGCTTGCCACGGCCAATTTCAATCTCGTAAGTCACGGCTCTAGGTTATCCCACCACTGGAACGCTTCACCTTGGAACGGGCAGGGAGAGGACTTTCGCCGGCGCCTGGCGGACAGGGCGGACCCCTCGTGACGGCTGCACGGCTCTCCTCTTCGGACTGCTGGCGTCGTCCCGGCGCAGGCGGTACGCTCGACCTGCCGCACGGCCGGCAAGCGCACCGCAGGCCCTCTCTCTTGACGGTTGCCGCGGGCCGGCCGCAGGCAGCCGGAGCGGGAAGTGGTCAGTCATGGGAGGAAGATTCCGGCGGTCCGTCGGGCGCATGCGACCGTTCGCGAGCGGCTTGGCGGCCACCCTGTGTTTTGGCATCGCCGGGCTGGTCTGGTCCATGCCCTCCCTTCATGCGCGCCGGTTGCGGAGAGCCGCATCGTGCACCGTTTGCGCTTCCCACCAGCGGGTGCGCGGCACCGCCCTCTTTGTGGTGGCGGCCCTCCTGGTCGCCGGAGCCGGAGCCCGCGTCCAGGAGGCGCTCTCCCCGCAGATCGTTTGCCACAGCCATATCACTGCCGACGGGCAGATCAAGCCCGAGCCGCGCCTGCAGATTTCACCGCCGGCCCCGTGGCGCATCACCCGCAATTTTCTGGTCGCCCCCATCAGCGGCGTCGGGGTCCTGACCGGGCGCAGCCTTGATATGGAAGCGTGCTCGGGACCGTCGCTGTTGGTCATGTTCTGGCCCCCGCCGCGCACCAGCGGCGGCGGAACAATGCTCGGAGACGTGTTCGTTGCGTGGATGCCGCCCGTGGACCCGGCCGGTGCACTGAGCGTCAACGGATATGGCATTGCCGATGAAGGCCAGTATGTCCGCTACGGCCCGAACATCTCCCAGACCCGGACCGGGGACGAGGCCCTCGCCCTCCACGAGTCGCGGCATGTTGACCAGTGGGCCGTAGCCAATCTGCTCGCCGGCCCGTTCGCATTTCCGGCGGCGTACATCATCGACGGGGCACTGTTCCCCTCCTCGCGCAACCACTTCGAGCGGGCCGCCGGATTGGCCGATGGGGCGTATCCGCCCGCGCCGGACAACTGGCCGGCGCCGCGCTGGCCTGACACCGCGGCCCTCGTGCTCATCGCGCTCCTGATCTTCCGACGCCGGCTCCGTTGGCTCACCCGCGTCGCGGTCGGTGGCCGCGCGCACGCCCGGGCCCACGCGCCGAGGCGCTGTCCCGTCCATACGCGGGGCTGGTCGCGGGGCGCCGGCGAAGGTCCTGCCGCTGGTTAACGCGAGTGGCGCCGCTCCCCTGGTGCGGGGAACGGCGCCGTCGACGACTGCGGGATTACCGCTTGTAGTTCGGTGCCTCCACGGTCATCATGATGTCGTGCGGGTGGGACTCCTTCAGCCCCGCCGCTGTGATCCGCACGAACTTGCCCTTGGCCTTCAGCTCGGCGATGTTGCGGGCACCGGTGTAGAACATGGTCTGGCGCAGGCCGCCGACCAGCTGGTGCGCGACGGCCGAGAGCGGGCCGCGGTAGGGCACCTGGCCTTCGATGCCCTCGGGGATCAGCTTCTCGTCGTCGGGCACGTCGGCCTGGAAGTAGCGGTCCTTGGAGTAGGAGGTGTTCTTCCCGCGCGTCTGCATGGCCCCCAGCGAGCCCATGCCGCGGTAGGCCTTGAACTGCTTGCCGTTGACGAACACCAGGTCCCCCGGGGATTCCGCGGCGCCGGCCAGCAGCGAGCCGAGCATCACCGTGTCCGCGCCGGCGACCAGGGCCTTGCCGATGTCGCCGGAGTGCTGCAGGCCGCCGTCGGCAATCACCGGGATGCCCGCCGGGATGGCCGCCTTGGCCGACTCGTAGATCGCCGTGATCTGCGGTACGCCAACGCCGGCGACCACCCGGGTGGTGCAGATGGAGCCCGGGCCCACGCCCACCTTGATGGCGTCGGCGCCGGCGTCGACCAGTGCCTGCGCGCCCTCACGGGTGGCGGCCTGGCCGCCGATCACGTCCACGTGGGCCGCGGCCGGGTCCTTCTTCAGCCGGGCGATCATGTCCAGCACGCCCTGGCTGTGGCCGTTGGCGGTGTCCACCACGAGGACGTCCACGCCGGCCTCGATCATGGTCATCGAGCGCTCGTAGCCGTCGCCGAAGAAGCCCACAGCCGCGCCGACGCGCAGCCGGCCGTCGTCGTCCTTGGTGGCCAGCGGGTACTGCTCCGCCTTGTCGAAGTCCTTGACGGTGATCAGGCCCTGCAGCATGCCGGCGTCGTCCACCAGCGGGAGTTTCTCAATCCGGTTCTTGCCCAGCAGTTCGATGACTTCCGGGCGGCTGATGCCCACCTTGCCCGTGATCAGCGGCATGGAGGTCATCACCTCGTGCACCTTGGTGGTGGGATAGTCGGCGCGGGGCACGAAACGGGTGTCGCGGTTGGTGCAGATGCCCACCAGCTTGCCCTCGGAGTCCACCACGGGCAGTCCGGACACGCGGTAGTTGTAGCAAAGTTCGTCCAGTTCGGCCAGCGTGGCGTCCGGGGCGATGGTCACCGGGTTGGTGATCATGCCGGACTCGCTGCGCTTGACCCGGTCCACGTGCTCGGCCTGGTCCTGGATGGACAGGTTGCGGTGGATGACGCCCAGGCCGCCCTGGCGCGCCATGGCGATGGCCATCCGCGATTCCGTCACGGTATCCATGGCGGCGGAGAGGAGCGGGGTCTGGACCGTGATCCGGCGGGTCAGGCGGGAGCTGGTATCGGCCTCGGACGGAATCACATCCGTCGGGCCGGGCAGCAGGAGCACGTCGTCGTAGGTCAGACCCTCGAAAGCGAACGGATTGAATTCTTCGGACACTGCAGGGCCTTTCGAGCGATACCGGTGGCGGCCGCCGGTCACCGACAGCGGGGATCGGGTTCCGGGGTTGGTTACATCCTAAAACGATTCCGCCCTGCCCACTATTTCCCGCGGCAACCGATGTGGCGGAGCTAACGTGCGCGCCCGGCGCCGGGGCTTCCACCACCCCGGACCCCACGACGACGGAGGGGACCCTGCACTGGCAGGATCCCCTCCGGACGGGCGAAGCCCGACCAACAGCCGGCGGCGTGCGCTAGTGCTGGTGGTTGTGCCCGTCCTCTTCGGCCGGCTTCTCGACGACCAGGGTTTCGGTGGTCAGCACCAGTGCCGCGATCGAGGCCGCGTTGCGCAGCGCCGAGCGGGTCACCTTCACCGGGTCGATGATGCCCGCGGCGACGAGGTCCTCGTATTCGCCGGTGGCGGCGTTGAAGCCGTTATTGAGCTCCATGTCGCCCACCTTGGAGACGACGACCATGCCCTCGTGGCCGGCGTTTTCGGCGATCCAGCGCAGCGGCTGGGCCAGCGCGCGGCGGACCAGGCCGACGGCGGTGGCTGCGTCGCCCTCGAGCGCCAGCACGTTCGGGTCGGTGTCCAGAGCCTGGGCGGCGTGCACCAGGGCGGTGCCGCCACCGGCCACGATGCCTTCTTCCAGGGCAGCGCGGGTGGAGGACACGGCGTCCTCGATCCGGTGCTTCTTCTCCTTCATTTCGACCTCGGTGGCAGCGCCGACCTTGATCACGCCGATGCCGCCGGACAGCTTGGCCAGCCGCTCCTGGAGCTTCTCGCGGTCCCAATCGGAATCGGTGCGCAGCACCTCCGCCTGCAGCTGGGACACGCGGTCGGCCACGTCGGCCTCGGAGCCGGCGCCGTCAACAATGGTGGTGTTGTCCTTGGTGACGGTGATGCGGCGTGCCGTGCCCAGCACCTCGAGGCCCACCTGGTCCAGCTTCAGGCCGAGGTCCGCGGACACGACCTGGGCGCCGGTGAGCACCGCGATGTCCTGCAGCATGGCCTTGCGGCGGTCGCCAAAGCCCGGCGCCTTCACGGCGGCAACGTTGAGGGTGCCGCGGATCTTGTTGACCACCAGGGTGGACAGGGCCTCGCCGTCGATGTCTTCGGCGATGATGAACAGCGGCTTGTTGGCCTGCAGCACCTTCTCCAGCAGCGGCAGGAACTCCTGCACCGTGGAGATCTTGCCCTGGGAGATCAGGATCAGCGCGTCCTCGAGGACTGCCTCCTGGCGCTCCTGGTCGGTGACGAAGTACTGCGACAGCAGGCCCTTGTCGAACTGCATGCCCTCGGTGAGCACCAGCTCGGTCTCCATGCTGGAGCCCTCTTCGATGGTGATGACGCCGTCCTTGCCCACCTTGTCGAAGGCTTCGGCCAGCAGTTTGCCGACCTCGGGGCTCTGGGCGGAGATGGTGGCGACCTCGGCGACCCTGCCTTCGACCTCGCGGGCATTCTCCAGCAGGCGGGCGGCAACGGCTTCGACCGCTACCTCGATGCCGTGCTTGAGTGCCCCGGGGGCGGCGCCGGCGGCCACGTTGCGGAGGCCTTCCTTCACCAGCGCCTGGGCCAGGACGGTAGCGGTGGTGGTGCCGTCACCGGCAACATCGTTGGTCTTGGTGGCGACTTCCTTGGCCAACTGCGCGCCGAGGTTCTCGTACGGATCGTCGAGTTCCACCTCACGGGCGATGGTCACGCCGTCGTTGGTGATGGTGGGGGCGCCCCACTTCTTGTCCAGGACCACGTTGCGGCCACGCGGGCCGAGGGTGACCCGGACGGTATTGGCGAGCTTGTCGACGCCGGCTTCCAGCGCCTTGCGGGCGGCGTCGTTGAACTCCAACTGCTTTGCCATGAATTTGTTCCTTTCACGCAAAATGCCCCGGCTGCGCTGCTATAGGAGGCAGCCGGGGCATTTCGGTTGTCCGTGATTCCGGCTGCGGGCGTCGACTGCGCGCGCCCGAGCCGCCGGACTCAGCTGATGGGCCTTACTTGGTGACGATGGCCAGCACGTCGCGGGCGGAGAGCACCAGGTACTCTTCCCCGCCGACCTTGACCTCGGTTCCGCCGTACTTCGAGTAGATGACGACGTCACCCTCGGCTACGTCAACGGGAACCCGGTTGCCATTGTCATCGACGCGGCCGGGGCCGATCGCGACAACTTTGCCTTCCTGCGGCTTTTCCTTGGCGGTGTCCGGAATGACCAGGCCGGAGGCCGTGGTCTGCTCTGCTTCGAGCGGCTGGACAACGATACGATCCTCAAGAGGCTTAATGGAGACCGACACTCGGCTCTCTCCTTTTCATGCGCTACGAATAGGTTGGCCAAGGAGATGTCTGCCGTCGTCGCGGTGCCGGCAGGCGGTTCCTTGTATTAGCACCCACACGGGGTGAGTGCTAACTGCGACTCTATGAGAAGGATTAGCACTCGGTCAAGGCGAGTGCCAGCGGCGGGCCCTCCGGCTTCCGCGGCCGCCGCCCATGTGACGAAGATCGGCCCCGCCGTCCACCGGCCAAGTTGCGTAAGGCTAACCTAACCCGGTAGCTTTCAAGCTGCGCGCAAATAGCAAACGTTTATGTTGCCTAATGCCGGTCCCCGCCCGGGACGGCGTTGACGAACAATGGAGAGTCAGTGAAAAAGCCCCTGAAGTCCGGCCTGGTGGCCATGACCGCAGCCGTTTCCATGCTCGCCCTGAGCGCCTGCGGCCAGCAGACCGACGCCGCGGCAGGCACCGGTGCCGAGACGATCAGCGTTGAGCACGCCTCCGGCACCACCGACGTGCCGGTGAACCCGGAGACGGTCTACACCTTCGATCTCGGGGTGCTGGACAGCCTCACCGCCCTGGGCGTCGAGGTCGACGGCGTCCCGGAGGCGGCCGTGTTCCCCGAATCGCTGGCGCAGTACGCCGGCGACGAATACACCAAGATCGGCTCCATGAAGGAACCCGAATTCGAGGCCATCAGCGAAGGCGCACCCGACCTGATCATCATCTCGGGCCGCACCGCCGAGGCCTACGGGGAGCTGAGCAAAATCGCCCCGACCATCGACCTGAGCGTGGACACCGCCGCTCCGATCGAGAGCTTCAAGGAAGTCTCCGCGACCCTCGGCGAGATCTTCGGCAAGGAAGCCGAAGTCGAAGAAAAGCTGGCGGCCATCGACACCCGGATCGAGGACACCAAGGCCGCAGCTGCCGACGCCGGCACCGGTTTGGTGCTGATGACGAGCGGCGGCGAGATGACGGCCTACGGCTCGGGGTCCCGCTTCGGCATCGTTCACGATGTCCTGGGCGTGCAGACCGCCGCGGACGTGAAGTCCGAGGGCCCGCACGGCGAGGCCATTTCGCACGAATTCGTCGCCGAGGCCAACCCGGACCACCTGTTCGTGATCGACCGCGACTCCGCCGTCGGCGAATCCGGGGAAGCCGCTGCGGCCGTCCTGGACAACGACCTGGTCAACGGCACCAGCGCCGCCAAGAACGACAGCATCACCTATCTGGACTCGGCCTCCTGGTACCTGGTGGGCTACGGCCTGAATAATACGGACGCCATGATCAGCGCCGTCCAGGCAGCCGTCACGAAGTAGCACCCCGTACGGCCGCCGGCGTCCCGCCGGCGGCCTGCGCGGTGGCCCGACCCATGGCTTCCTCCACGATTTCCAGTCCGGCCCCGGCCGCAGCAGCCGCGGCGGGACGCTCCCGCGCCCGCGGATCCGGGTCCCAGCTCGCCTGGGCGGCCACCGCCGTCGTCGTCCTGGCCATTGCCAGCATGTTTGTGGGCGTCAGCGACGTGTCGCTGCCTGCCCTGCTGGCCGGCGACCAGAAGGCCTGGGACATTTTCTGGATCAGCCGGCTGCCGCGCACCCTGTCGGTCATCCTGGCCGGCGCGGCGCTGGGGATTGCCGGGCTGATCATGCAGCTGATGGCACGGAACAAATTCGTGGAGCCGTCCACCGTGGGCACCGTGGAGTCTGCCTCGCTGGGCATCCTGGTGGTCACGGTGGCGATCCCCGGTGCCACCCTGTTGGCCAAGATGTCCGTGGCGACCGTGTTTGCGGCCGCCGGGACCGGCCTGTTCCTGCTGGTGCTGCGCCGGATCCCGCTGCGCAACACGCTCATCGTGCCGCTGGTGGGCATCATGCTGGGCGGCGTCATCGCCGCGGTGACCACGTTCTTCGCCTACCGCTTCGACCTGCTGCAGACGCTGAACAGCTGGATGATCGGCGACTTCTCCGGCGTGCTCCGCGGCCGCTACGAGCTCCTCTGGATTGTCGCGCTGCTCGCGGTGATCGGCTACCTGTGCGCGGACCGCTTCACGATGGCCGGCATGGGGCAGGAATTCTCCACCAATCTGGGCCTGCACTACGGCCGGATCCTGACGCTCGGGCTGGTCATCGTCTCGCTGATCAGCGCCGTGGTGGTGGTCAACATCGGCGCCATTCCGTTCCTGGGGCTGGTGGTGCCCAACCTGGTGTCGCTGGCGTTCGGCGACAGCGCCCGCCGCGCGGTTCCCTGGGTCGCGGTCTTCGGTGCGGGCTTTGTGCTGCTGTGCGACATCATCGGCCGCACCATCCGCTACCCCTACGAAATCCCGGTGGGCGTGATCGTCTCCGCCGTCGGCAGCGCCGTCTTCCTCTACCTGCTGCTGAGGACCCGCAAGAATGGCTGATTCGGTACTTCCCGCCGCGCTGACGCAGCGCAAGCGCCGCACCCTCACCACGGTCCGGCCGCGGACCTGGATTATTTTGTTGGGCCTGCTGACGGCCGCCCTCGTGGCGGTGTTCATGACCATCGACCTGCGCGGCAACCTCGGCTACATCCTGCCCCGGCGTGCCATCAAGGTCGGTTCGATGCTGCTGGTGGCGTACGCCGTGGGCGTGTCCACGGTGTTGTTCCAGACGGTGACCGCCAACCGGATCCTGACCCCGTCGATCATGGGCTTCGATGCCCTTTACATGCTGATCCAGACCGGGCTGACCTTCGCGATCGGCGGGCAGGCGCTGCTGAGCCTGGGCGCGCCGGTGCGCTTCGTGATCGAAGTGATGCTGATGGTGGGCTTCTCCTTCCTGATCTACCGCTGGCTGTTCACCGGCGGCGGCAAGAGCCTGCACCTGATGCTGCTGGTGGGCATCGTGTTCGGGACCATGTTCCGCGGCATCTCCTCGCTGCTGCAGCGGCTGATCGACCCGAGCGAATTCATCATCCTGCAGGACCTGTTTTTCGCCAGCTTTAACAACGTGGACGGCGTGCTGCTGGCCGTGTCCGCGGTGGCCGTGGCCGCGGCCACCGTCCCGGTCTGGCGGATGCGCCGGCAGCTGGACGTGCTGGCGCTGGGCCGGGACACGGCGCTGAACCTGGGCGTGGACCACCGGCGGGCCGTGACCACCGTCCTGATGCTGTGCGCCATCCTGGTGGCCGTTTCCACCGCACTGGTGGGCCCGATCACGTTCTTTGGCCTGCTGGTGGCCAGCCTGGCCTACCTGCTGTGCTCGCACTTCCGGCACGTGTACGTGCTGCCCATCGCCGTGCTGCTGGGCGCCATCGCCCTGGTCGGCGGCCAGCTGGTCCTCGAGCAGGTGTTCGGTTTCGATACCGCGCTGAGCATCGTCATTGAATTCGCCGGCGGCATCCTGTTCATCGCCCTGCTGCTGAAAGGCTCCATCAAATGATCCACGTCTCCGGAGTCTCCAAGACCTACGGCACGCAGACCGTGGTGGACGACGTCAGCTGCTACATCAAGGACGGCGGCATCACCTCGATCATCGGGCCGAACGGCGCCGGCAAGTCCACGCTGCTGTCCATGGTCTCCCGGCTGCTGCCCATGGACGCCGGGGCGGTGACCATCGACGGGCTCGACGTCGGCAAGACCGCGGGCAAGGAACTGGCCCGCAAGATGGCCATCCTGCGCCAGGACAACCAGCTGACCGTCCGCCTGACCGTACGGGACCTGGTGGGCTTCGGCCGTTTCCCGCACAACAACGGCCGGCCGGGCCCGGCCGACCTCGTCCAGATCGAGCAGGCGCTGGCGTACCTGGACCTGACGTCGATGGCGGACAAGTTCGTGGACGAACTCTCCGGCGGCCAGCGGCAGCGGGCGTTCATCGCCATGGTGCTGGCCCAGGACACCGATTACCTGCTGCTGGACGAACCGCTGAACAACCTGGACATGAAGCACTCGGTGGAGATGATGCGGCTGCTGCGCCGGCTGACCGATGAGCTGGGCAAGACCGTGGTGCTGGTCATCCACGACATCAACTTCGCGTCCTGCTACTCGGACTCGATCATCGCCATGCGCTCCGGCCGCCTGGTGCACCAGGGCCCGCCGGCGCAGATCATGCAGCCGGACGTGCTGCGCGACGTGTACGACATCGACATCCGCATCGAGGAGATCGAGGGCAACAGGATCGGCGTCTACTTCGCCTGAGGCCGGACGGCGGAGTTGTTGCCGCCACGGGGCCCCGGAGGGCCCGGCCGGCGAGGCCGGCAGGGTCGGCAGGGCGACACGGCGTCAGACCACGGAAAAATCGCCGGGCAGCATGGTCCGCCCGGTCAGGGCCAGCAGCACCTGCGCCCCGTCGCCGCGTTCGGCGGCAATCTCCATGGCCAGCCGCCCGGCTTCCAGCTCCACGCCGCGCGGCAGCTCCGCCACCAGGCCGCAGGCCCGGGACAGGTCGAGCGTGTGCACCGCAAGTTCGAAGATCCGGGTGGGCAGGTAGTCGCTGAAGCGCATCCCGCCGGCGGCCGTCTCGATGACCCGGTCCTCGGTCAGCGGCAGCGTGTTTTCCAGCTGGGCCAGCAGCCGGTCCACCATATCCACCGGGTGCGGGCCCAACTCCTTGCCGGCTGCCACGGCCCGTTCGGTGACGCCGGGATCATTGGCCAGTCCGGTGGCCAGGTAATAGTCCGCGGCCGATTCCACCTGGACAGTCTTGGCGGGGCGACCCAGGTAGGTCAGCACCGTGGACAGCGCCCGACTGGTATGTCCGGCGAGCGTCCGGACGCTCCAATCGTCCAGCCCGGGTGCGTTCCATGCGGTCGGCGGCACGTTTGCCAGCACCTCGCGGAAGTACCGGCCCGCGGACAGGAACGTTGCCGCCGATTCGATCATGCGCCCATGCTACGGCCGGCGGGCGGCCGCGACCAGCGTCCCCCTTCGTCCCGGCCGGTCCGGCCGGGAATGACCGCGGGAGTCGTTCAGGCGAGGCGCCGCAGCTCCGGCTTCCAGCCCGGGGCAGGTGCGGCGACGCCTGCGGCGACGTCATCCCAGAGGGCCTGCCAGCCCCGGTGCGCCCTGTTGCCGGCTTCGATCAGCTCGCCAAGTTCCGCTTCAATCTCGGCTTGGCAAGCGTCTGTATCAATGTCGTACCCGTCGATGGATGTGGACATCATGCACGCCTCCTCACAGTAAGCTTCCTTACCGACCCTACGGAGTCCCAGCATATCCCGCCATGGGGAGAACTACCCATCGCCGCTTTTAAGGCACGAATCGGCCGGTCCGCCTGCCTGCGTCGGCCGCCTGAATCCGCTGCACTAGGCTTGAAACCATGGCACCCGAGACCCACGCCGAGAGCATTGCACCGATTCTCACTCCGGAAGGCTGGGAGCTGCTGAATTCGCTCGGCCCCTATTCCGAGGCGGAGAGCCTGCACACCGGCACCGAACTGCGCAAGGCCGGCCACTCCCCCGAACTGGTCTCAGCCGCCATGACACAGTCCCGCCTGCGTGCGAAGGCCAAGGCGAAGTTCGGTCCGTTCGCGGAGAAAATGCTGTTCACCACGGCGGGGCTGGAACAGGCCACGCGGCTGAACATCGCGGCCCTGCACGCGCGGCGGTTCCAGGCCGCCGGGGTGGAGCACGTCGCGGACCTGGGCTGTGGAATCGGCGCGGACGCCATGGCGCTGGCCAGCCTGGACCGCAGAGTCACCGCCGTGGAACGGGACGAGACCACCGCCGCGGTGGCCACCATCAACCTGATGCCGTGGCCGACCGCGACCGTGGTCAATGCCGATGCGGAGGGACTGGACCTCACCGGGATCGACGGCGTGTGGCTGGACCCGGCGCGGCGGACGACGACGGCCTCGGGCACCACCCGGATCTTCGACCCGGAGGCGTTTTCTCCGCCGCTGTCCTTCGTGGAGAGGCTGGCTGACCGGGGAATGCCGGTCGGGGTCAAGCTCGGCCCGGGGATTCCCCATGAGGCGCTGCCCGACAACTGCGAGGCCCAATGGGTATCCGTCGACGGCGACGTGGTCGAGGCGGCGCTGTGGTTCAACCGGCTGGCGCGGCCGGGCATCCGGCGGGCGGCATTGGTCACCGGAGCCGGCGGCACCGCCGAGCTGACCAGCGCCGTCGGCTACGACCCGGCCAACCAGGACGTGGCGATCGGACCGGCGGCGGGGTACCTGTACGAGCCCGACGGCGCCGTGATCCGCGCCGGGCTGGTGGCCGACCTGGCCCGCGGGCTGGGCGGGCACCTGCTGGATGAGCACATCGCCTACATCTGCGCCCCGCAGCTGCAGCCATCGCCGTTCGCCCGGGCGTACCGGGTGCTGGAGGTCAAGCCGTACAACGTCAAGAAGCTCAAGGCCTGGGTGAAGGCGAGCCGGATCGGCACGCTGGAGATCAAGAAGCGCGGCACGTCGGTTGCACCGGACGAGCTGCGCAAGACCCTGTTGACCGGTTCCGGCAAGGGGCCGAACAAGGCGACCCTGGTGCTGACGAGGGTCGGCGAGGACCGGATCGCCATCGTCGTCGAGCCCGTTCCCGCCGCCGGCGCCCGCAGCCGCGAGCGCAGCGCCAGGCCCTGACGCACTAGAATCAAGCTGTGTCTGGCCCCGCGGCCCCAGCAGACGCATACCTCCGGCGGCAGCCGGTCCAGCCAAAGACGGAGCAACGTTTGTACATCGATTTCGCACGGTCCGCCCAATCCTCCCTCGGGGTTGAGTGGGAGCTGGCGCTGGTGGATGCCCAGACCGGCGAACTGGTCTCGGTGGCCGAGCAGGTGCTGGACGCCGTCCGCGCCGGGCATCCGGAGCTGCGGGACGATGACGAGCACCCGCACGTGAAGCAAGAGCTGCTGCTGAACACCGTGGAGCTGGTCACCGGCGTCTGCAACACCGTCCGCGAGGCCAAAGCGGACCTGAGCAGCGCCCTGGCGGCCGTCCGCGACGTCACCGACCCGATGGGGGTGGAGCTTTTCTGCGCGGGCAGCCATCCGTTTGCCGCGCCGCGGTTGCAGCCGGTCACCGACAAGGAACGGTACGCCAAGCTGATCGACCGTACCCAGTGGTGGGGGCACCAGATGGTGATTTACGGCGTGCACGTGCACGTGGGCCTGGACCACCGGGACAAGGCCCTGCCGGTGTTGGACGGGCTCGTCAACTATTTCCCGCACTTCCAGGCGATCTCCGCCTCCTCCCCCTTCTGGGCGGGAGAGGACACCGGCTACGCCTCGCAGCGCGCGCTGATGTTCCAGCAGCTGCCCACCGCGGGGCTGCCGTTCCAGTTCCCCAGCTGGGCGGTGTACGAGGATTACGTCGAGGACATGTTCACCACCGGGGTGATCGACACGATCAGCGAGATCCGCTGGGACATCCGGCCGGTTCCCGCGCTGGGCACCATCGAGATGCGGGTGTGCGACGGGCTGTCCACCCTGCAGGACGTCGGGGCCGTGGCCGCGCTGACGCAATGCCTGGTGGACGAGTTCTCCACCGCCCTGGACAACGGCTGGGCGATCCCCACCATGCCGCCGTGGCACGTGCAGGAGAACAAGTGGCGTGCCGCCCGCTACGGCATGGACGCCATCATCATCCTCAACGCCGCCGGCAAGGAAATGCCGGTCACGGAGCACCTGCGCGAACACGTGCTGAACCGGCTGGAACCGGTCGCCCGAAAGCTTGGCTGCAGCGACGAACTGGCAGACGTGGAGAAGATCCTCGAAGCCGGCGCCGGCTACCAGCGCCAGCGCAGGGTTGCCGCGGAACACGGCGGCGACCTGCGCGCCGTCGTCCTCGACGTGGTCAGCCAGCTTCGCGGGAGCAACTGAGAGCCGGAAACCGGTCCCGTTTGGTCCCGAACAGGCGTAGGCTCTGCCCCAGGGAATACAGAGCCGGATGCGGGAAAGGGCTGGGCATGGCCGGGGACAAGCACGCTGACGACGAGGCGCTGTACCAGGCGGACGCCCCGGATCCGGAGCAGGATTCCGACGCGCCGCCGCACGCCGGCTCGGCCGGCCTGGCTGCCGCCATCGAACCGGACGTCGACCGCGGGCCCGAGGACCGGGCGGAAGACGGGGACAAGGAACCGGCCTCCCCGCGGGACCCGGAAGACGGCGCCTAGGACCGGCCACGCCCGTCCCCGGCAGCACGGTCTCCCGGGCGCGGGCCTCCCGGACGCCTGGGGGCCTTGACCGTTGCTTGCCGGGCGTGTGAAGCTTGCGGGCACTCGACTATCCGCTTCCCCCAGGAGGCACCGATGAGAGCCATGGTGTACCGCGGGCCCTACAAGACCCGGGTAGAAGAAAAAGACATTCCCGCCATTGAACACCCCAACGATGCCATAGTCCGGGTGACGCTGGCCGGTATCTGCGGCTCGGACCTGCACCTTTACCACGGCATGATGCCCGATACCCGGGTCGGGATGACGTTCGGCCACGAGTTCATCGGCGTGGTCCACGAGGTGGGTCCGTCGGTCCGGAACCTCGCACCTGGCGACCGGGTCATGGTGCCGTTCAACGTGTACTGCGGTTCCTGTTACTTCTGCGCGCGGGGCCTGTACTCCAACTGCCACAACGTGAATCCGAATGCCACGGCGGTGGGCGCCATCTACGGCTACTCCCACACCTGCGGAGGCTACGACGGCGGCCAGGCCGAATACGTCCGGGTGCCCTTCGCCGACGTCGGCCCCGCCCCGATCCCGGACTGGATGGATGACGAGGACGCCGTGATGCTCACCGACGCCCTGCCCACCGGCTACTTCGGGGCGCAGTTGGGCGACATCGTCGAAGGCGACACCGTGGTGGTGTTCGGGGCCGGACCGGTGGGGTTGTTTGCCGCAAAGTCCGCCTGGCTCATGGGAGCAGGGCGCGTGATCGTCATCGACCACCTGGAGTACCGGCTGGAGATGGCCCGTTCCTTCGCGCATGCGGAAACCTACAACTTCGTCGAGCATGACGACATCGTGGTGCACCTGAAGAAGGTGACGGATGATCTGGGGGCGGACGTGGCGATCGACGCCGTGGGCGCCGAGGCGGACGGCAACCTGACCCAGCACCTCACCTCCGCCAAGTTCAAGCTGCAGGGCGGCTCGCCCGTCGCCCTGAACTGGGCCATCGATTCGGTCCGCAAGGGCGGGACTATTTCCGTGATGGGCGCCTACGGGCCGATGTTCAGCGCGGTGAAGTTCGGGGACGCCCTGAACAAAGGGTTGACGCTGCGGATGAACCAATGCCCGGTCAAGCGCCAGTGGCCGCGGCTGTTCGAGCACATCCGCAACGGTTACCTGAAACCCAACGACATCGTTACCCACCGCATACCGCTGGAGCATATCTCCGACGGTTATCACATTTTCTCGTCGAAACTCGATGGCTGCATCAAGCCGCTCATCGTGCCCGATGCCGGCTAGGAGACCCCCGATGCCCTACAGAGCCGAAAAACCCGAGCGCAGGCATACCAGCGAAGAACTCCGCGCCCGGATCCCGGGCTGGGGTGCCGACCTGGATCCGAAGGACCGTCCGGCCGTGCCGAAGGAACGCTTCGATCCCGGAGCCACCGGCGCACACTGGGACTTTCCCGACCGCCAGGAGGAGAAATGGCCGCGCGAGCGATCCCTTGAGCACCGCATGCTGACGCCCGTCTTCGGCACGTCGACGCCGCCCAAGGGACTCTCGGGCGCCCTGCGGCGGTACTCCTACCGGAAGTACAGCGAGGCGCGGGCGGCCCACTGGGTGATCCTGCTGGCCGCCGACCGGGTCGACGCCTGGGAAAGCCACCTCCGCTCCTTCGCGACCCTGCGTCCGGACAATCCCGTCACCGAATCCGGTGTGCGCAGCGAGTTCAGCCATCACGGGCTGGCCTCCCGGACCGGGGCGAAGCGTGCCGACCTGAGCCACCAGTGGCTCGACCCGGTCATCGTGGCCGGTCCCTGGCTGGCGGCAGGCGGCCTGGCCGCGCTGGCGGCCAGGGGCCTGGCCCGGCGCCTGCGCGCCTGAACGGGAAGATCCCGCGGCGTCTACTTGACGAGCTGGAGCAGCTCCTGGTTGTCGGCGAAGACCTTCGCGGCGTTCTCCTTGGTGACCGGCTCCGCTTCGGTCAGGTAGGCGGCCACGCTGGTTTGCGCGTTGCCGTAAGACTCTTCCTCGTCGGCCTCGGGTGCATCGTCCTGCGCGAACCCTTTGACGACCGTCAGGGCCTCCCCCACCATGGCCGCGGGGTCGGCGTAGGTGGTGGCGTACTGCTTGCCGGCCATGATTGATTCCACGGCTTCCGGGGCGGATCCGCTGCCGACGACGACGGCGGAGTCCTGCCCGCCGTCTTCGGCGGCCCGGATGAGGGCCTGGGCGGTGGCGTCATCGGCGGCCAGGATGCCGTGCACGTCGTCGGAGGCATATTCCTCCTGCAACAGGCCGGCCAGCCGTTCTGCCGCCGCATCCGGGTTTTCGCCGGCGGTTGCCTCGAAATCCGTCTGGCCGGACAGCACGGCCACGGTGCCGTCGTCGATCTTGGGCTGCAGCACACTCATGGCTCCGTCGAACGCCAGGCGCGCGCCGCCGTCGTCCGGGTGGCCGCTGAACAGCTCGACGTTGTAGGGTCCTTCGCCCTGCCGTTCGGCCAGCCCATCGAGCAGTGCCTGGGCCTGGAGCTCACCGGTTTGGAAGGCATCCGCGCCCACCAGGTAGCCGACCGCGCCGGTGCCCATGACCATGGTGCCGAACGCGATGACCGGGACTTGCGCCTCCTGCGCCGCGGCCAACTGCTCCCCCAGGCCTGCCGGGTCTGCCGGGTCCACAATCAGCACCTCCGGTTCACCCTCGAGCATGGTGCTGATTTGTTGCTGCTGTTCAGCGGCGGTTTCGGCAACCTGGACATTCGGTTCGAAGTTCGAGTCCTCGATCTGTTCGGTGAACAGCGCTTCGGCGTACGCGGTGTCGGCGGAGAGGGACACGCCGATCAAGGAGCCGCTCTCGAAGCCTCCGGCGCCTCCCGCTTCCGGCCCCTCCCCCGTCTCTTCACCCGTGCGGGAACAGGACGTCAGCAAAAGCGCCGCCGTGACGGCCACCGCCGCCGGCAGTTTCATTCGTCCGGCAAATGAACCCATGACGTTGACCTCCGTCGTTCCGCCGTCCGACCGGATGGGAGAGTTGTGAGGAGGGGCCGGCGTGCCCCGCCGTGGTTTCAGCCTAGGACCCCGCCGAGGATTGGGATAGACGGTGTGCGTGCTGCGCGGCGGGCGCGGGCCGGATCGCCCTAGAGGTGCACGCTGGTGACCGGCATGGACGAATCCGGAGCGAATTCGAGGCCGGAGGGCCGGCCGCCGGCCATGACCACCTGGGCGCCGAGCGCTGCGACCATCGCCCCGTTGTCCGTGCACAGGGACACTGGCGGCACCCGCAGGGAGATGCCGTGCTCCGCGCAGCGTTCCTCGGTCAGCGCCCGCAGCCGCGAGTTCGCCGCAACGCCGCCGCCGAGCAGCAGGTTGGTGATGCCGTTTTCGGTGCAGGCCAGCATCGCCTTCGCGGTGATGACGTCCGCCACGGCTTCCTGGAAGGACGCGGCGATGTCGGCCACCGGCAGGGGGTCCCCGGCGGCCTCGAACTGCTCCACGCAGCGGGCCACGGCCGTCTTCAGGCCGGAGAAGGACCAGTCATAGCGGTGCGGGCCGGGGGCCTCGGCCGAGCCCATGTATCTGGGCTGGCTCAGTCCGCGGGGGAACCGGATGCGCCCCGGGTCGCCCTCCCGCGCCAGTTTGTCGATCGCCGGGCCGCCGGGATAGCCCAGGCCCAGGATGCGGGCCACCTTGTCGTAGGCTTCACCCGCCGCGTCGTCGATGGTGGAGCCGAGCAGTTCGACGTCGTCGGTCAGCGAGCGCACGCGCAGGATCTCCGTGTGTCCGCCGGAAACCAGCAGCGCGCCCAGGTTCTCCGGCAGCGCTCCCCCGTCCAGCACGCCGACGCCCACATGGGCGACCAGGTGGTTGATGGCGTACAACGGCTTGCCGGTGGCCAGCGCCAGGGCCTTGGCCGCGCACACCCCGACCATCAGGGCGCCGGCCAGCCCGGGGCCGGAGGTCACGGCGAGCGCGTCCACCTCGCCGAGGGTGACCCCGGCCGTGTCCAGCGCCTGTTCCAGCGTGGGGATGAAGGCGTCGAGGTGGGCGCGCGAGGCGATTTCCGGGATCACCCCGCCGAAGCGCACGTGTTCCTCCATCGAGGAGGACACCGTGTTGGCCAGGAGCGTATCCCCGCGGACGATGCCCACGCCCGTTTCGTCGCAGGAGGACTCGATGCCCACCACCAGCGGTTCGGTGCGGTTCATCGTGTGTCCTCCGTCGTCTCGGGTTCGTGGGTTGTCCGGCCGGTCCCGGTGCCGCCGTCGGTGCCGGCGCCGGTGCGGGCCTCGGCGCCGGGAGCACCTGCCCAGTCCTTGAGGCGCAGCCGCATGATCAGGGCATCAACACCGCCCCGGTAGTAGCGCGGGCGCACATGGATCTGCTCGAAGCCGAACCAGCGGTAGAGCCGCTGCGCCCGGGGGTTGTCCGCGCGCACTTCCAGCAAGACGTCGTCGGCCCGCTGGCTGCGTGCCAGGTCGATCAGCAGGGTCAGCAAGGTGGTGCCGATGCCTTGCCCCTCGCGCTCGGGGACGACCGCAATGGTCTGCACATCGGCGATCCGCCGCACGCACATCAGCCCGGCGTAGCCGATCACCGTGCCGAGCGCGTCCTCGGCCACGAAGTAGCTGCGGGTGTCCTGTGCCAGTTCCTCGTAAAACATTTCCGTCGGCCACGCGTCGTCCGGGAACAGCTTCCGTTCCAGCGCGTCCACGGCCGGCACGTCGGCCTCGGTCATCGGCCGGATGCCGCCCGCCGGCCGCGGCGTGCGGGCGGTCACAGGGCGCGCTTCCGCGGTCCGGGAACCTTGGCATCGGACTCGCGCAGGTACAGCGGCGTGGTGTCCGGCAGGGCAAGCCCGTTGTCCAGGCGGGCGACGGCGGTGCGGCCCAGCGCTTCGGCGGTCGGCTGGGTGCCGCTGTACTCCGTGACGGCCAGCAGTTGATCCGGATACAGCCCGGCGCCCATGCCGTAGGCGGGCAGGTGCGGAACGTCCGAGGGCGGCCCGACATGCGGGCCGTCGAGCAGTTCGTGCGTGCCGCCGGTGCTGCGGTAGCGCGCCCAGTACACTTCCTTGCGCCGGGCGTCGGTGGCCACCACGAACTCGTCCACGCCGGCGCGCCACGCGTCCGGAGCGGCGTCCACGGCGATGGCGTCCAGGCTCATCGCCCCGTGCAACGGCTTGCCCCAGGCGAAGGCCAGCGCCCGCGCGGTGGCGATGCCGGAGCGCAGGCCCGTGAACGGTCCCGGGCCCACGCCCACCACCAACGCGTCGAGTTCGGCGCCGGTGACGTCCGCCGTCGTCATGATCTTGCTGATCCCGAGGGCCAGCACCTCGGCGTGGGTGCGCGTGTCCTCGGTGGCGAACGCGGCCAGGATCTCTCCTTGTCCGGCCAGCAACGCGGCGCTGGCGATGGCGGAGGTATCAATGGAGAGAATGAGCACGCATCAATTTTACTTGAGGCACGCGGGGTGGCTTTCGGGCGCTGATCAGGAGGCGCCGCACCGCGGCCGGGACAGGGTCAGGGCCCCTCGGCGGCCGCGCAGGCGGGCCGTGTTGGGCGGCGCTCACGCCTGCGGTGTTCCGGCTTCCTGTGGCGTGCCGGCGATGTTGACCAGCCACTGGATGCCGAACCTGTCCGTGCACATGCCGAAGGTGTCGCCCCAGGGCGCTTTTTGCAGCGGCTCCGTGACGTCGGCGCCATCGATCAGCTTTTCCCAGTAGCCGCGCAGTTCGGCCTCGTTGTCGCCGCTGAGCGAGAGCGAGTGGCTGGACCCGGGGGTGTATTCCATGCTGGCGGGGGTGTCCGCTGCCATGAGCACCAGCCCGCGCTCGGTGGACAGTTGCGAGTGCATGATCTTGTCGATCTCCGCCGGGTCGTCGCTGGCCTGGAAATCGCCGAAGGTGTTCAGCGTCAATTCGCCGCCGAACACCGACTGGTAGAACGTCATGGCTTCCCTGGCCTGGTCGCGGAATCCCAGGTACGGGTTCAGCTTGGTCTCCATGGCGGGCCTCCTCGTGGTCTGATGACGCCATCGATTATGGACCTGCGCCAGGGGGCCGTGAAGACCGCGGGCTCCCCGAGGTCCCCGTCCGGCTGAATTCACCCGCGCCGATGAAACGCCGAGGCCCGCAGGCCCGGCGGCACCTCCGCAACCGGCGCAACGGGAACATCCGCTGCGGGTCAGGCAAACATGTACGCGGCCCAGCGCGGCCCGTAGGCGGCCATGCGGATCAGCCGCGGCTCGCCGTCGTCAGGCTCGTCAAAGTCGAGCACGACGCCGGTGCTCCGCTGCGCTTCCGCGGCGTCACCCCCGGCGGCCTGCACGGCGGCGTCGCCCGGCACGGCGGCACCCGGTGCCGCACCCAGCGGCCCGTCCTGCGCTCCCTCGGCTGGCCGGTTCGCCAGGTCTGCCCCGGTGGCCCGGACCAGCGAAATGTCCAGCCAGCTCTCGGAGAGGTGCTCCACCCGGCCGCGGCCCCACTCGACCACGGTCACGGCCTGGTCCATGGTGTTTTCCAGGTCGATGTCGTCGATCTCCCCGTCCGACTGCAGCCGGTAGGCATCTACGTGGACCAAATCCGGCCCGCCGTTCATGCTGGGGTGGCTGCGGACCAGCACGAAGGTGGGGGAAATGATGCCGGGACGGACACCGAGTCCTTCTCCCAGCCCCTGGGTGAAGGTGGTCTTGCCCGCCCCCAGCCCGCCGCTGAGCACCACCAGGTCGCCTGCCCGCAAAATCCTGCCCAGCCGGGCGGCGAGCGCCTGCGTTTCCTCGGCCGAGCCCACGTGGAACTCGCGCTCCCACATCGGCGCGGCCGGTTGCTGCTGCGTCATGGCAGGTGCTCCCCCTGTCCGGTCGGTGTCATCCTTCACGTAAGCACGGCCTTCATGCCAGCACGGCGCCGGGATCCCCGGCGCTGTCGGTGTTCCGGTCGTCGATCGCCGCCAGCGCTGCCCGGACCTGGGCCGCCGCCGCTGCCTGCTCGGCCGCGGACGCCGTGACTCCGGGTGCCGCGGCCGCCGGAGTGCCGGCGTCGCCGCCCTCCTGTTCGTCGGCGGTTTCGGTGTAGTAGCGCGGGACCCGCTGGCTGACGCGGGTGACGATCTCGTAGTTGATGGTGCCGGCGCCCGCCGCCCAGTCCTGGGCGTCCGGGACGTCCCGGCCCGGCCCGAAAACGATCACTTCCTCGCCCACGAGGTCTCCGGCGTCGGTGGTCCTCAGGTCCACCACGAACTGGTCCATGGCCACCCGGCCCACCACGTCATAGCGGCGGCCGCGGATGGACACCTGGACGTTGGCGGCGCTGCGCGGGATGCCGTCCGCATAGCCCAGCGGTACCAGCACCAGCGTGGTCGGCCCGGAGGTCAGGTAGCTGAGCCCATAGGAGACGCCTTGGCCGCTGGGCACCTGCTTGCAGTTGGCCACCCGTGCGCGCAACGTCATGGCCGGAACCAGCCCGAGTTCCTCGGGGGTCTGCCCCTCGAAGGGCGAGAGCCCGTAAATGCCCAGCCCCACGCGGACCATGTCGAAGTGCGCGTCCGGGCGGCTGAGCGTACCGGGCGTGTTGGCCAGATGGCGGACCTCCAGGTCCAGCCCCGCGTTCTCGGCCACCGCTACAGCCTCGCGGAAGCGGTCCACCTGCTCGTCCGTCTCCGGCCGGTGCGGTTCGTCGGCGACCGCCAGGTGGGAGAAGACGCCGACCACCCGCAGCAGCCCCTGTTCCTGGTACTCCACGGCCCGGTTGACCAGGTCCTCCCAGAGCGCCGGCGGGCAGCCGTTGCGACCCAGCCCGGTATCGATCTTCAGGTGCACGCGTGCCGGCCGTTCGAGCCGCCGTGCCGCCTTGACCACCGGCTCGAGTTCCCAACCGGACACGCCGACGTCGATCCCCGCCTCGATTCCCGCGGCGAAGTCCGTGTCCGGGGTGTGCAGCCAGGCCAGGATGGGGGCATCGATGCCCGCCGCGCGAAGGGCCAACCCCTCGGTGAAGTGCGCAACGCCCAGCCAGGACGCACCGGCTTCCAGTGCGGCCCGGGCCACCGGGACGGCGCCGTGGCCGTAGGCGTCCGCCTTGACCACCGCCATCACCCGGGCCGGAGCGGCGACCTCGCGCAGGTGCCGCACGTTGGCGCGGATGGCGGCCAGGTTAATGACGGCTTGGCGGTCATAGGGCAGCGGTGACGTTGTAGAGCTCACGGATCCATTCTCCCATCCGAAGCATGCTTCCGGCTGAAGGGCTGCGCCGCGGGGCGCACTGCACCGCGGCGAACACACCGGCCGACGATCTTCGGCGCGGGCGCAGGTTCAGCCGCCAGGGCCTGTGGTTGGCCCTTGCTGGCACAATACAAGCAAGGGCCGGGTCCTGGGCCGCGGGCGGCCCGATCGTTATCCAATGTCAATGGTTCGGGGGGAGCAGTGGCAACACTTGCCATACTGGGCGGCGGCGGGTTCCGGGTGCCGCTGGTCTATCGCGCACTGGCCAACGGATCCGCGGCCGGCCTGGTGGACCGGCTGGTGCTCCACGACGTAGACGCCAGCCGGCAGCGGGCGATCGTCCGGGTGCTGGAGGATGCGCCCTTGCCCGGGGCCGGCCGGCCGCCGAAGATCGAGTCCGCCCGGGACCTGGATAGCGCCCTGGCCGGCGCCGACGTCGTTTTCTCGGCCATCCGTCCCGGCGGCACCCGGGGCAGGACGCTGGACGAACGGGTGGCAACCCGGCTGAACCTGCTGGGCCAGGAGACCACCGGCGCCGCCGGGATAGCCGCCGGCCTGCGCGCCGTCCCCGCCGCCCTGTACATCGCCAGGCGGATGACTGAACTGTGCCCGGGCGCGTGGCTGATTAACTTCACCAATCCCGCCGGGCTGGTCACCGAAGCCGTGCTGCCGCTGCTCGGCCATCGGGTGGTCGGGATCTGCGACACGCCCATCGGGCTGGTGCGCCGCGCGGCGAGGGCCGCCGGGGTCACGCTGCGCCGCGGCTCGTTGGCGGGCGTGGATTATTCGGGCCTCAACCACCTGGGGTGGCTGCGCGGGCTGGAGCACGAGGGCCGGGACCGGCTTCCCGGTTTGCTCGGCGAGCCGGGGCGGCTCCAGTCGTTCGAAGAGGGCCGGATCTTCGGCACGCGCGAGCTGCAGGTGCTCGGCGCCATTCCGAATGCCTATCTGTTCTATTACTACTTCCGCCGGGAGGCCACCTTGGCCCTGGCCGGCGCCGCCCAGACCCGCGGCGAGTCCATCCACGACTTGCAGCAGGAGTTGTACGCCAGGCTGCAGGCTTCCGGAACCCCCTACGCGGACTGGGAGGACGCCCTGCGCCGCCGCGAGGAGGGCTATCTCTCCGAAGCCCGCGAGATCGGCGTCTCGCGCGACGAACAGGACCTGGCCGCCGGCGGCTACGAGCAGGTGGCCCTGGACGTGATGCGCGCCCTCCTGTCCGGCGAGCGCACGGAGCTGATCCTCAACGTGCGCAACGCCGGCACCATCCCTCAACTGCCGGACGACGCCGTCGTGGAGGTTCCGTCGGTGGTGGATGCGGACGGCGCCCGTCCCCTGCCGGTAAAGCCGCTGACCCTGCACCAGGCCGGACTGATGACGCAGATCAAGGCCGTGGAGCAGGAGGTCATCCGCGGCGGGCAGGGCGACCGCGCGGCGGCCCTGCGGGCCTTCATGATCCACCCGCTGATTACCTCCGGCCACGTGGCCAACCGCCTGCTCGCGGCTTACGAACAGGCCCACGGATACCGCTGGAACTGACCGGGCCTGATCGCGGCCCCGGCCGGCCGGCCGGTAAGGCCGGCCGGTAAGGCCGGCCGGGGAGGCTGGTCCGCCGGCGCCGCACGTGGCAGGGTGAGGACATGCCCACCGAGGACGATGTGCGCCGCCTCTGTCTGGCCCTGCCCGGCGTCACCGAGCGGCTCAGCTGGGGCCAGCCCGCCTGGTTCGCCAAGTCGCTGATGGCGCGGATGTGGGAGCCGGGCGTGCTGACCGTCAAGTCCGACGAGCGCGACGCCCTGGCCGCGACGGCTCCGGACGTCTTCTTTTGGACCCCGCACCACGAGCGTTCCCGGCTGCTGGTGCTGATGCGCTTGGACAAAGTCGAACCCGGCAATCTCGAAGAATTGCTGGACGAATCGTTCCGGCTCGCCGGAGGCCGGCACCCCCGGGCCCGTCCGGGACGTTAGCGCGCCCCGGCGGGCTGCGCCTCGGCCTGCTCGGGCCGCGGGGCGTGCTGCGCGAGCTTGGCGCCTTCCACGTCCACGTCAGGGAGCACCTTGTCCAGCCAGGCCGGCATCCACCAGGCCGCCTTGCCGAACAGGTGCATCGCCGCCGGGATCAGCGTCATCCGCACCACGAACGCGTCCAGCAGCACGCCCAGGGCCAGCGCGAAGCCGATCGGCCGGACCATGGTCAGGTGGGAAAAGATGAACCCGGCGAACACGGAGACCATAATGATTGCCGCGGCCGTGACTACCTTGGCGCCGTGGTTGAAGCCGCTGACCACGGCGGCCCTGGCGTCCTCGCCGTGCGCATAGGATTCACGCATGCCGGAGACCAGGAACATCTGGTAGTCCATCGCCAGGCCGAACAGCACGCCGATCATGATCATCGGCAGGAAGCTCAGGATCGGCCCGGGGTCGTGGACGTCGAAGATGCCGCCCAGCCAGCCCCACTGGTAGATCGCCACCACGGCGCCGAAGCTGGCCCCGAGTGACAGCAGGAAACCGGCGGTGGCCAGCAGCGGCACCAGGACGGAGCGGAAGACCAGCAGCAGCAGGATCAGCGAGAGCCCGATCACGATGGCCAGATAGACCGGCATGGCGTCCGCCAGCTTGTCGGAGACGTCGATCTGCATCGCCGGCTGCCCGGTCACGGAGATCGCGATGCCGGTCTCCTGCTCGAGTGCACCGGCCTGCGCCCGGAGGTTATGGACCAGCTCCTCGGTGCTTTCGGCCGCCGGGCCCTCTGCGGGGATGACCTGGAGCACGGCGGTGCGCCCGTCCCCGCTGGTGCCGGTCGGAACGGCTGCGGCGACGTGGTCCATCGACCGCAGCTCCTGCGATAGCCGCAGCAGCGCCTCGTCGGTCCCGGTCCCTTCCATGCCCGCAGGGAGGTCGGCCACCACGATGAGCGGGCCGTTGATTCCCTCGCCGAAGCTCTCGCCCAGTTGGCGGTAGGACTGGTAGGCCGTAGAGTCCGCAGGCTCGGAGCTGCCGTCCGGCAGGCCCAGCCGCAGCTCGGCGGCCGGCACCGCCATCAGGCCCAGCACCGCCACGCCCGCGGCCAGCGCGAGCCACGGGTGCTTCGTCACCGTCTTGCCCCAGCTGCGCTTGGGGTCGTTGTGGAAGTCCGCCACCCTCGTCGTGGTCTCTGCGTCGGCGGCGGCCGGGCCGGGCAGGCCGGCCTTGGCCCATGCGCGTCGGGAGAGAATGCGCCTGCCCATGATGGCCAGCATCGCCGGGGTCAAGGTCAAGGCGACGACGACGGCGACCGCCACGGTGGCGGCTCCGGCCAGTCCCAGCACCGTCAGGAACGGAATGCCCGGCACCGCCAGCGCGGCGAGGGCGATGATCACGGTGAGCCCGGCAAAAAGCACTGCGTTGCCGGAGGTGCCGGTGGCCCGGCCGATCGATTCGATCAGCGGCACGCCGGAGAGCAGCTGGGTGCGGTGGCGGTTGACGATGAACAGGGAGTAGTCGATGCCCACGGCCAGGCCCAGCATCAGCGCCAGCACCGGCGAAACCGAGCTCATCTCGATGACACCGCTGAGCGCCATGGTGCCGCCCACGCCGACCCCCACGCCGACGATCGCCATCAGCAGCGGCAGTCCGGCCGCGATGAGCGTGCCGAGCATGAGCACCAGGACGGCGGCGGCGACCGCGATGCCGATGATCTCGGCGGCTCCGAACAGGCTGGAGATGTCCTCGACGATGTCCTTGCTGTACTCCGCCCGCAGTCCCGGCACCAGGCCGGCCTCGGTGACCTCCTGGACCTGTTCGCGGTCCTCCTTCGAAACCTCCATCATGCCCTGCTCGAACTGGACCTGGATGAACGCGGCCGAGCCGTCCCCGGATACGAACCGCAGCCCCTCGGAGGACTGCTGCCGCAGCTTCCCCGCCTCCAGATCGGCGACGCCTGACTCGTACTCCGCCCGGCCGTCTGCCAGCCGGCGTTCGGCTTCCGCCAACCGGGCCCGTGCCGTTTCCAGCTGCGCCCGCTGCGGCTCCAGCCGGGCACGTGCCTGCTCGGCCATCGCCGCCTGGCCGGCTGCCTCCAGCTGCCCGATCTGTGCCTCGGCCGCCTTCAGCTGCTGCAGGCCCGGCTCCAACTGCGCCTTGCCCGCGTCCAGCTCGGCCTGGGCGTCCTCAAGCCGTTGTGCGGCGGCGTCGAGCTTCTCTTCGCCGGCGGCGATCGTCCGTGGCGCATTGTCCAGGGCGGCCTGCAATTCCACCGGGTTCGTGGCGTTCTTGACCGCGTCCAGCTTCGTGAGGTCCGCGGCGATGGCCGCAATGGCGTCCTGGTGCCCCGCGGTGAACGCCCGGCCGTCGGCCGTCGTGAACACGATGGTGCCGAGGCCGCCCGAGGCGGCCGGCATTTTCTCCCGCAGGTCGTCCGCAACCGCTTGGGCGGGAGTGCCGGGAATGGTGAAGCTGTTGGAGAGGGTGCCCATGAAGGCAGCGACGGATCCGCCGACGGCGACCATGACCACCAGCCACATGGAGACGAACCACCAGCGTTTGCGCGCGGCGAGCTTACCGAGTCTGTAGAGCAGTGAGGCCATGGGGTCAGTCCTTGGAGTGGGGGTTGAAGCCGCTGCGCAGCATGTCAAGGCTCTCGAGCAACTGCTGGCGGAAGGCCGACGGTTCGGGTGCCCCGCCGGCGGGGGTTTGGGTGGCGGCCATGCGCATGGCCGCCTGAGCGCAGGCGATCAGCGAACCGGCAAGCGCCGTGACCATGAGCTCGCCGGCGTTCTCCGGCAGCCGGGGGCGCAGTCCGTCTTCGAGCGATTGCCTGGCCTGGCTCCAGGCTTGCAGTTGCACGCGCTCCAACTGGGCGTCGTCGATACCCATCTGGTAGATCTCGCACAGCAGCGCAAGCCGGCCCTGACTGATCTCCCCGCCGAAAGTGGCCAGGACCGCGTCCATGATCGGTTCGTCGTCCGGGCGCTCATCGAGCCGCTTGAAGGACTCGGCCAAAAATTCTTCCACCGGCCGCGTGACCGCCGCCTCGACGGAGGGGAAGTAGTTGAAGAAGGTCCGGCGCGAAACGCCCGCCTCTGCTGCCACCTGGTCCACCGTAAAGCCGCCCGGCCCCTGTTCCCTGGTCAGCCGCAAGGCGGCCGCGGTGATGGCGCCGCGCGTAGCCGCCTTGTTTCGTTCACGGAGCCCTTCCAGGGGAACCGGAGTTTGTGCGCTCATCGGGCCAGTGTAGGGCTAAGTTGCACACCATGCAAAGTTGCCTTGTGTGCAGAAACATTTCGGGTGTGGCCGGGTCCTCGGCTAAATTAGTGGGGGTGCCCTACCCCCGAGGACACCCACGGCACGATTGCCGCAGCCAACTAGTCTCCTAGGACGTGCATGTCTCCGCGTACCCTGTTCCGTACCGTCGCCTTCGCCGAGGCGGTGACGTGGACGTTGCTGTTACTGGCCCTGCTCCTGCGGGCGCTGGTGCCGGAAGCACGCCTGGCGGTCAGTATCGCGGGCGGCCTGCACGGCTTTGTCTTCCTCTGCTACGTCGTCAGCACCTGCTTCACCTGGGTGAACCAAAGGTGGTCGGCAGGCCGCGGCATCCTGGCCGTGGTCTCTGCCGCCATTCCGTATGCGACGATTCCCGTCGAGAAGTCGATGGACCGCCACGGCCTGCTCGGCGACGTTTGGCGGCTCGGCGCAGGCGGTGACGCCCCGCACGGTTTCCTCGAAAAGCTGCAGGCCGCCGTGCTCGCCCGCCCGCTGGCGGCCATCGCCGTCGTCATAGCAGCCGTTGCCGCCGTCTTCGGCTCGCTGCTCTACCTGGGTCCGCCGGATACCTGGTTCGCCTAGAACCGGGTCACAACCGGACCACATCGGTGAGGAGCCGCCGGCGCCGTTTTCGGGCCTGCGGCTCCTCACTGCCGTTTTAAGTGATGCTGTGGCTCAGGACGGTGAAGAGGTCCGGGAGAGCCCCGTCCCTCCCCACCGTTGGGATACCTACCTTAAGGGTGATCTCCTAGTGGTGACCGTGGCCGTGGCCGTGGTCGTCGTCGTCGCACCGGAACTTGACGCGGTCGCTCGACACCCATCCGTCGGCGCGGCTGTAGCTGACGGCCTTGTACGTCCTGTCGCAGCGCAGGTCGTCGCCACGGATGGTGAAGTCGCCGTCATGGGTCCGGACGTAGAAATGATCCACAACGCGGTCCCGCGAAACGTTGATGATCCACACGTGGACGCGCCTCGCTTCGTAGTCCTCGCCCCTTACCCGGTAATCGCCGTCATCATAAATGCGCAGCTTCAGGGTGGCGTCGTCGTCGTGGTGGTCGCCGTAATCGTGGTCGGAATGCGAAGCAGGTACCGCCACGCTGCTGGCACCGGCCGGTGCCGCTACGCCGATTGACGCGAGAAGTCCCAGGAGTACGCCGGTCATCATCAACCACACGCGCAGTCTTGCTGAAGTTTTCATTACTGAGAGTGCTTCCGTGCTTTTCCGGGAGGCCGGGAACGCGGAAGGCGCGTCCGCCTGTCATCGATGAGCGGCCTGGCGGGCCCCCCGGCTTCCTATCGCCGCTGCCGCTCACTGGTGCCGGAAAAAAGACGGGACTGCCCCCGGCCCAACAGTGGTTACTTGAGGTTGCCATCCCTCGGGAGGATCCTGCCTCCGGTGCCCCGCGCCGTGCCCCTGCGGTGCGGTCGGCACCCCTACAGCGTAGTGGAAACAGGTATCGCCGGGTACCCCGTCACGCGGTTTTTCCCCTGATCAATAAGATCCTTGGCCAGTCGGATCGGAAACCGCATTTGGAGGCCTTGGCGCCCTTAGCCCTGCGGCTTCCAGATGTTGATGTCGGAGTCCACCGCGAACCGGTTGATCGCGTCTGCTTCCTCGGCCGTGAAGTCCAGTTTGGCCACGGCGGCGAGACTGTCCTCCAGTTGCTGCACGCTCGAGGCCCCGATCAAGGCAGAGGTGACCGGGGCGCCCTTGGCTTGCCGGCGGAGCACCCAGGCGATGGCCAGCTGCGCCAGCGACTGGCCTCGGTCCGCCGCCAACTGGTTCAGTCCGCGGACGCGGTCCAGATTCTCGTCGGAGAGCATCTGCGGGAACAGCGACTTGTCCTGCGCGGCACGGGAGTCACCAGGGATGCCGTTCAGGTAGCGGTCGGTGAGCATGCCTTGGGCCAGCGGCGAGAACGCGATGCAACCCATGCCTTCGTCTTCCAGGACTTCCAGCAGGTTCGGGCTGCCGCCTTCCACCCAGCGGTTGAGCATCGAGTATGAGGGCTGGTGGATCAGCAGCGGGGTCCCCAGCGCGCGCATGATCCGTGCAGCCTCCCGGGTTTGCTCGGGGGTGTAGGACGAGATGCCCGCGTACATGGCCTTGCCGGACCGGACGGCCTGGTCCAGCGCGCCCATCGTCTCCTCCAGCGGCGTGTTCGGGTCGGGCCGGTGGCTGTAGAAGATGTCCACGTAGTCCAGGCCCATCCGCTTCAGCGAGGCGTCCAGGCTGGAGAGCAGGTATTTGCGCGAACCCCACTCGCCGTACGGGCCGGGCCACATCAGGTAGCCGGCCTTGGTGGAGATCACCAGTTCGTCCCGGTAGGGCAGGAAATCCTGGCGCATGTGCCGGCCGAAATTGGTTTCGGCGCTGCCCTCCGGCGGGCCGTAGTTGTTGGCCACATCGAAGTGCGTCACCCCCAGGTCGAAGGCCCGGCGCAGGATCGCGCCCTGCACTTCGAACGGCTTGTCGTCGCCGAAGTTGTGCCAGAGGCCCAGCGAGACGGCGGGCAGCTTCAGCCCGCTGCGGCCCACCCGGCGGTAGGGAATGTTCTGGTACCGGTTCTCTGCAGCCTCATACGCCATCCCCTCATCATGCCATCGTGCGGCTACCGGTCCCTACCGGCAATGATCCTGCCCACAACCGCGGGGAGGGCGGCGCTGATAGCGGAGGCGGCCAGGGGCGCGCCCGGTGACGACGACGGCGTTGCGCGCCGCCCGCTGCGGCTCTCCGTCCCCCGAGGCTGCGGCCGGGCCCCGACCTCCCGCCCTGCGCCGTCCCGCATGGATGCCTCCGTGGAAGCCTCCGTCGCGGCGAGCCCGTGCAGGCAGGCGGCCATGGCAGCCACCACCGCCCCGTGCTCGGCCGCGGCGAAACCGGCCGCCTCCAGGTCTTCGGTCCGGACGGTCACCGCGAGCGCGCCGAGGATCCCGGCCAGGGTGTCGCCCGAACCGGCCGTGGCCAGCCATACCGGCCCGTCGTCCTGGCTGAACAGGGCGCCGTCCGGGGCGGCGATCACCGTTACGGAGCCCTTGAGCAGGACGGTGGCCCCGGTGAGCCCGGCGGCCAGCGCGGCGAACTCCGCGGGGGCCGCCTCGATGTGCTCCCGGTCGGTCTCCACCCCTTGGGCTGAGAGGATGCGCACCAGTTCGCCGGCGTGCGGCGTCAGGACCACCCGGGGTCCCGGCTCCGCGGGCAACACGTCGAAGGCACCGGCGTCGGCAATCACCGGCAGCCCGGACGCCAGGGCGTCCCTGGTGCGCCGGCGCTGCTCCGCGTCGCCGTCGGTTCCCGGCCCCACCAGCCACGCCTGAACGCGGGAGGCGGCGACGGACTCCTGCGAGCAGACGGCTTCGGGGGTCAGCACGTTGACCTGGCGGCACACCTCGGCCGGGCCGAGGTAGCGGATCATGCCCACGCCGGTGGCGGCGGCCGCCTGGGTCGCGAGCAGGGCAGCCCCGGGATAGGACGCAGAGCCGGCGGCGACACCGAGCACCCCGCGGGTGTACTTGTGGTCGGTTCGGCGGGGCACGGGCCACAAGCGGGCCAGATCCTGTACCTGGAGCCGCCGCAGCCGCGGCGCCGGAAGGAGGTCCGCGATGCCGATGTCCACCGTTTCCACCCGACCGGCGAGCGCCGCCGCGGGATCCAGCATCAGGCCGGTCTTGGCTCCGCCGAAGGTGACCGTGAGGTCCGCCGGCAGCACGGGGTGGTTCACCTCGCCGGTTTCGGCGTCGACGCCGCTGGGCAGGTCGCACGCCACGATCCGCGGGTGGCGGCGGCCCGGCTCCGGTTCGAGGACCGCTTGAACCAGCTCCCGGGCCGGTCCCCGCAATGCCCCGGACGCGCCGGTGCCCAACATCCCGTCGACCAACACGTCGGCGGCACAACAGGTCGCGGCCGCCTCGCCGATGACCCGTGCGGCCTCCCGAAGCTGCGGAGCCTCACCAGCCTTCGGGGCCTGGCGGGCCCGGCCCTCGCCGGCTCCTTCCGCCGCCAGCCGCAGCACCGATCCTCCTGCCCTCTCGAACGCGGCCAGCGCCGCCGCATGCACCCGCTCCGAGGTGAGCACCGCCGTCGCCATGGCGCCACGGCGGGCCACCGAAGCAGCGGCGAAGAGGGCGTCGCCGCCGTTGTTGCCGCTGCCGGCCAGCACCACCACCCGGGCGCCATAAACCCGGCCCCGGACGCGCTTCAGGTCCCGGACGACGGCGGCCGCGAGTCCGGCCGCGGCGCGTGCCATCAGCAGCGGCCCCTGCCCGGCGTCCAGCAGCGGCCGTTCGGCGGCGCGGATGTCCTCCGGGGACCAGGCACGGATCATGCAATCCCCTCGGTTCAGCGGGTGGGGCCGCCGCGGACAATGGCGGCCGAGTGTGCGGGCAGCATCAGCGGGCCGGCTGCTGCGGCCTCCGCGGACCCGGTCCCGCCGGCTGTGCCGGCGATGTCCCCGGCTCCGAGCGCGGCGCCGTCCCCGGACGCAGACCCTGTTCTGCCGCCGTTGCCCCCTGCGGCGAGCCTGACGCCGTCGTCGGTGGCCAGGACCAGCGTGCCCGGCCCGACAGGCAGCCGCCTCGGCTCGGTGGAGAAGTTGCAGCAGACCGCGAAGGAGCCGCGCCGCAGGATCAGCCAGCCCTCCTCCGCCTGGGACTCCACCGACGCGGACGCGAAGTCCGGTTCCGTCAGCTCCGGATGCTGCTTCCGGAGGGCGATCAGCCGGGTGTAGAGCTCGAGGAGCCGGGCATGGTCGCCCGTGCCGGGCTCGGCCCAGTCCAGTTTTGAGTTGTGGAACGTCGCCGGGTCCTGCGGATCGGGCACTACCGCGGGGTCCCAGCCCATCCGCTCGAACTCCTTGAGCCTGCCGGCGGAGGTTGCCTCGCCGAGCTCCGGTTCGGGATGGGAGGTGAAGAATTGCCACGGGGTGGACGCCGCAAACTCCTCACCCATGAACACCATCGGCGTAAACGGAGACATCAGGTTCAGTACGGCGGCCAGCGCCAGCTGCCCGTAGCCGAGGGTGCCGGTGAGCCGGTCTCCGGTGGCACGGTTGCCGATCTGGTCGTGGTTCTGGGTGCAGACCACCAATTGCCGGGCGGTCACCCGGTCCTTGTCGATCGGGCGGCCGTGGTGCCGTTCCCGGAACGAGGAGTAGCCGCCGTCGTGGAAGAAGCCGTCCCGCAGCACCTTCTCCAGCGCCCCCAGTCCGGCAAAGTCGGCGTAGTAGCCGCTGGTTTCGCCGGTGAGGTTCACGTGCACGGCATGGTGGAAGTCGTCGCTCCACTGGCCGGCCAGGCCGTAGCCGTTCACCTGCCGGGACTCGATCAGCCGCGGGTTGTTGAGGTCCGACTCGGCGACCAGGAACAACGGCTTATCCAGCTCGGCGGCACACTCGTCCGTCGCCGCCGCGATCTCCTCGAGGATGTGCACGGCGCGCTCGTCCCGCAGCGCGTGCACCGCATCCAGCCGCAGGCCGTCCACGTGGTAGTCGCGGAACCACATCAGCACGTTGTCGATGATGAAGCGGCGGACCTCGTCCGATCCGGGCCCGTCCAGGTTCACGGACTCGCCCCAGGTGTTGGCGCTGCCGCTGCTCAGGTACGGCCCGAACCGCGGCAGATAGTTTCCGCTGGGGCCCAAATGGTTGTAGACCACGTCCTGGATGACGCCGATGCCCTTGGCGTGCGCGGCGTCCACGAACCGCTGGTAGGCGGCCGGCCCGCCGTAGCTCTCCTGCACCGCGTACCAGAGCACGCCGTCGTAGCCCCAGTTGTGGGTGCCGTTGAACGCGTTGACCGGCAGAAGTTCCACATAATCCACCCCGAGCCCGGCCAGGTAGTCGAGCTTGGCCGCGGCGGAATCCAGCGTGCCCTCAGAGGTGAACGTGCCGATGTGCAGTTCGTAGATCACCCCGCCCAGCCCCGGCGAAACCCAGTCCTGGTCCTGCCAGGCGTGGGCCCCGGCGTCGAAGGTCCGGGACATCCCGTGCACCCCGTCCGGCTGCCGGCGCGAGCGTGGATCCGGCAGCACCGCGTCCCCGCCGTCCAGCAGATAGCCGTAGTCGCTTTCCCCCTCGGGCGCGGCGGCGGGGTCTGCCAGACGCCACCAGCCGGCGTCGTCCGGGCCCTGCATCGGCAGCCGTGCGGCGCCGGCCTGCAGTTCCACCCTTCCGGCACGCGGAGCCCACACCGCGAAGTCCCGGCTCATGACGTCTCCTCCTGTTCGCGCACCAGCAGCGCCACCGGCAATTCCGTCAGCACGCCGGCCAACGGCAGGACGCCGTTGCCAGCATGGCTCCGCCCGCTCAGCACATCGCGGTATCGTCCGGCGGGCAGGACGACGGCGGTGTCCCGCCACCCGCCGTCGCGCTGCAGCCGCACCGGGAGCCTGGTGGCCAGCGTGATGGCGCCGCCGCGGTCGAAGCCGAAGGCGTGGCCGGCCGCGGCGCCCCGGACCGGGACGACCTCGTAGCCGGTGAACAGCTCGGGCCGGTCGCGACGCAGCCGAAGCGCCCGGGCGACCACCAGCAGTTTGGCTGCCGCGCCGTCGTCCACCGGCGGCGTCCCGTCCCGGTCCAGGTCGTCCAGCGCCCGGCGGCGGGCGGTGAAATTTACCGGCCGGCGGTTGTCCGGGTCCACCAGCGAGTGGTCCCAGAACTCGGTGCCCTGGTAGACATCGGGCACTCCGGGCATGGTCAGCTGGATGAGCTTGGCCGAGAGGGAGTTGCTCCGGCCGAAGGGCTTGATCCTCTCCGCCAGGTTGACCAGCAGCCGGTTCACCTCCGGGTTGTCGAAGGCCGCGTCCACGGCGGCGTGGAGTTGTTTTTCGAAGTCATGGTCCGGGGCGATCCACGAGGTGCTGTTGCCTGCTTCCCGGGCGGCCTTCTCCGCGTAAGCGTGGGCCCGTGCCCGGCTGAACGGCCATGCTCCCAGCGCCGTCTGCCAGAGCAGGTCCGCGAACGGCAGGTCCCCGAAGGGTGCCAGCCGGTCGAGCTCCGCCAGCCAATCCGGCCACTGGTCCGCCAGTTCCGCGAGCACAGAGATGCGGGCCCGGGTGTCCTCGCTGCGCTTCGTGTCGTGGGTGGACAGCGCGGTCATGGCGAGCGGCAGTTCCTGCTGCCGGCGGATCAACCGGGTGTGGAGCTCGAACGGCTCCACCGCGAAGATCGACGGGTCCGCCCCCACCTCGTTCAGGGAGGTCAGGCGGGTGTAGCGGTAGAACGCGGTGTCTTCCACTCCCTTGGCCATGACCATGCCGGAGGTCTGCTGGAACCGCACCGCGAGTTCGGTGAGCACTCCCTGCGGATTCAGCAGCGGCAGCAGGGTGGTGACGGCGTCGGCCAGGTCGGGACGGCGGACCTGGGCGGCGATTCCGGCTTCCTCGAGGTACTGCGCCCCGACCGGGAGGTAGCTCCGGTACACCGGGAAGCAGCTGAGGAGTTCCGCGATCGCATCGGCCGCCGTCTCGAAATCCAGGCCGGTGCCGGCGGGAACCAGCCGGGCCAGGCGCAGCACCTCGGAGCGCAGGATACCGTCGGCAATGCCCCGCTTGGTGTCGTGGATCATGTGCTGGTAGGGCTGGACGGGGGCGGCGTCGGTGAGGCGTTCCCGCCCGTCGGGATCGACCAGCAGCCGGTCCACGTCCGCCAGCGCGTCGTACCCGGTGGTGCCCGCGCAGGCCCAGTCGGCCGGCAGCTCCTCCCCCGGCTCCAGGATCTTCTCGACCAGGACGTAGGCGCCGCCGGTCAGCTCGTGCAGCCGCTGCAGATAGCCCTTGGGGTCGGCCAGCCCGTCGGGATGGTCCACGCGCAGCCCGTCGACCAGGCCCTCGTCGAACCAGCGCTTGATCTCGGCGTGGGATTCGTCGAAGACCCACGGCACCTCCACCCGGACCCCGGCCAGGGAGTTGACGCCGAAGAACCGGCGGTAATTGAGTTCGGCATCGGCCCGCCGCCAGTTCACCAGCTGGTAGTGCTGGCGCTCATGGACTTCGCGGGCGGTAGCGCCGTCGTCGCCGGTCCCTTCGGCGAGGGGGAAGCGGTGGTCGTAGTAGCGCAGCTCGCCGTCGGCCAGCTCCAACGCCTCGAGTTCCGCGTCGCCGTCGCCCAGCACGGGCAGCCGGAGCTTGCCGCCGCCGGCGTCCCAGTCGATGTCGAACGCTTCCGCATAGCGGGAGCCGCGGCCCTCCGACAGCAGCGACCACCACCAGCGGTTGTTGGCCGGCGTGGCCACGCCCATGTGGTTCGGCACGATGTCCACCAGGACGCCCATTCCGTACTTCCGGGCGGCGGCGGAGAGCGCCCGCAGCCCGTCGATCCCGCCCCGGGCCGGATCCACCGCGCTGAAGTCGACAACGTCGTAGCCGTGGTCGGACCCCGGCTCCGCGGTCAGCAGGGGCGACAGGTATACCCAGTCGACGCCGAGCCGGTGCAGGTAGGGCAGCAGTTCGGCGGCGTCATAGAGCGTGAACGATTCCCTGATCTGCAGCCGGTAGGTCGACGCCGGGGCCCTCATCCTTTCACCTGCCCCGTCTCGCTCCCGGCGCCCTGCTGCCCGGGTTCCCCGTCCGGCTCGGCCCCGTCCGGCTCGGCCCCGGCCGCCCGCTCCGCCTCGGCCATCGCGGCAACGGAGGCGGCGACCGAGTGGTCGGGCTCTTCTTCCGGCGCCGTGTGGGCCTTGAGGACCACCGTGGACTTGGCGGCGACCGGCACCTTCGTTCCGGCCGTCAGCGGGCCGGGCAGTTGGTCGCCGCCGGCCGTGTCGATGATGATGTCCCAGGCCGCCGAGTACTCCCGCGGCGGCAGCACAAACGGCACGTCGTCGTCGGCGGCGTTGAAGTACACCAGGAAGTGCTCGTCCGTGATCCGCTGCCCGCGGTCGTCGCGCCCGCGGATGCCCTGGCCGTTGAGGAAGACGCCGATGCAGCGGCCGAGGGCCTCGTCCCAGTCCTCGGGCTCCATCGGAGTTCCCTCCGTGGTTAGCCAGACGACGTCGCTCAACGGCTCGCCCTGGCCCCGGCGGACCGGCTTCCCGTCGAAGAACGTGCGCCGCCGGAAGGTCGGGTGTTCGGCCCTTAACCGGTTGACGGTGGCCACGAACTCGAGCAGCGGCTGGTCCACGTTGTTCCAGTCCACCCAGGACAATTCCGAGTCATGGCAGTACACGTTGTTGTTGCCCTGCTGCGTGCGTCCCAGCTCATCCCCGTGCGCGATCATCGGCACGCCCTGGCTCAGCAGCAGGGTGGCCAGGAAGTTCCGCTGCTGGCGGGCGCGCAGGGTGAGGACCGCTTGGTCGTCGGAGGGCCCCTCCACCCCGCAGTTCCACGAGCGGTTGTGCGATTCGCCGTCGTTATTGTCTTCGCCGTTGGCCTCATTGTGTTTCTCGTTGTAGGACACCAGGTCCCGCAGCGTGAACCCGTCGTGGGCGGTGACGAAATTGATGGAGGCAACCGGGCGCCGCCCCGTGGCCTCGTACAGGTCCGAAGAGCCGGTGATGCGGGAGGCGAATTCGCCGAGCGTTGAGGGCTCGCCCCGCCAGAAGTCGCGGACCGTGTCCCGGTACAGGCCGTTCCACTCGGTCCACAGCGGCGGGAAGTTGCCCACCTGGTAGCCGCCCGGGCCGATGTCCCACGGTTCGGCGATGAGTTTGGTTTGGGACACGATCGGATCCTGCTGCACCATTTCGAAGAAGGTCGACAGCCGGTCCACGTCGTAGAACTCCCGGGCCAGGGTGGAGGCAAGGTCGAAGCGGAAGCCGTCCACGTGCATTTCCGATGCCCAATAGCGCAGCGAGTCCATCAGCAGCTGCAGCGAATGGGGGTGGCGCACGTTCAGCGAATTTCCCGTGCCGGTGTAGTCCATGTAGTACTGCTCCTGGTCCTCGACCAGCCGGTAGTAGGCCGCGTTGTCGAGTCCGCGGAAGGACAGCGTCGGGCCCAGGTGGTTGCCCTCGGCCGTGTGGTTGTACACGACGTCGAGGATCACCTCGATGCCCGCCAGATGCAGTTCCCGGACCATTGCCTTGAACTCCTGCACCTGCTGCCCGGTGTCCCCGGAGGAACAATAGGTGTTCTGCGGCGCGAAGAAGCCGATGGTGTTGTAGCCCCAGTAGTTGGACAGCCCCTTCTCCTGAAGCGTGCTGTCGTTGACGAACTGGTGGACCGGCATCAGCTCGATCGCGGTGACGCCCAGCTTCTGCAGGTGCCCGATGACCGCCGGATGCGCGATGCCGGCGTAGGTACCGCGCTGTTCTTCCGGGATTTCCGGGTGCAGCTGGGTCAGGCCCTTCACATGGGCCTCGTAGATCACCGAGCGGTGATAGGGGGTGCGCGGCTTGCGGTCGCCGTCCCAGTCAAAGAACGGATTCACGACGACGCCGAGCATCATGTGCCCGGCAGAGTCCTCGTCGTTGCGGGAGTCCTCGTCCCCGAAGTTGTAGCCGAACAGTGGCTGGGCCCAGTCGATCTGGCCGCTGACGGCCTTCGCGTAGGGGTCCAGCAGCAGCTTGTTAACATTGCAGCGCTGCCCCTGGCCCGGGTCGTACGGCCCGTCCACCCGGAAGCCGTACTTCTGTCCCGGCTGGACTTGCGGAAGGTAGCAGTGCCAGACGTAGCCGTCGACGTCCTTGAGCTCGATCCTGGTCTCGGCCCCGTCGTCGTCGAACAGGCACAGGAAAACGGCCTCCGCTGCCTCGCTGAACACGGCGAAATTGGTGCCGTTGCCGTCATACGTGGCCCCCAGCGGATAGGCGTCTCCCGGCCAAACTTCCATGTGCAAACTCCTGATGATCGGTTGTGGTCCCTGTTCCCTTCATACCCCATGGTCCTGACAATGGATATCCCCCGGTTGTCCGCCCGGCGGGCAACCCGAGCCGGCGCGGCAGGCGTTTCCGGCCCGCTGCCCCGGCGCTCGTTGCGTTGAACACACGGGCTGCGGCACACCCTGGTGCCGGCCCGGCCACGGCCAACCCGCCGGCCCGCGTCACGGTCTCTGCCACTGTCGGCATCACGGTTTCCGCCACTGTCGGCGGCACGAATGCGGGCGTATCGTGGAGCTACCATCAGGTTCGCGTGAGGCAGGGCTGGCCATGACTGGCAGCGGTTCCGGTTCCCCAGGCGCTGTCTCCCGGCGCCAATTCACGACGGCGACCGCCCTCACCGTGCTCGGCGCGGCAGGCCTGTTGGGCGGCGGCCTCTCCCGCGCGGCAACGGCCCCCGGCGGTCCGCTGGAGGTCAGCCTCGCGGCGGCGGTCATCAACCGGGTCTACCGCATTACCGCCCGTGAACGGGCGCGGGTCACGGACGCGCCCAAGCACGAGTTCCGGGGCTTCTGGCTCTCCACCGTGCTGAACATCGATTGGCCGTCGCGCCCCGGCCTGTCGGCGGCCGTTCAGCAGGCCGAACTGCGCAGCTGGCTGGACCTTGCCCGCAGCCGGAACCTCAACGCCGTGCTGCTGCAGGTCCGTCCCGCAGCCGACGTCTTTTGGCCGTCGACGGCGGGAGAGCCGTGGTCCCGCTACCTGACCGGCACCCAGGGGCGCAATCCCGGGTACGATCCGCTGGCCTACGCGATCGGCCAGGCGCATGCCCGCAACCTCCACCTGCACGCCTGGTTCAACCCGTTCCGCGTGTCCATGACGGCGGACCCGGCGGACCTGATCTCCTGGCATCCGGCGCGGAAAAACCCGGGCTGGAGCTTCGCCTACGGCGGCCGGCGCTATTACAACCCCGGCATCCCCGCCGTCCGCAGCTACATCATCAAGGTGATCACCGAAGTCGTTGCCAAGTACGACGTGGACGGCGTCCACCTCGACGACTATTTCTATCCCTACCCGGTCGCGGGGCAAACCATCCCGGACTCCGCTGCCTACAATGCCTACCGGCTGGCCGGCGAGAGCGTGGCGGATTTCCGGCGGCGCAGCGTCAATGCTTTCGTCCGCGACCTCAGCGCCGCGATCTTCGCGGCCAAACCCCGGATGCTGTTCGGCATCAGCCCCTTCGGCATCTGGCGCAACCGATCGACCGACAGCCTGGGCTCCGCCACCTCCGGCCTGCAGAGCTACGACGCCACGTACGCCGACTCCCGGCTCTGGGTCAAACAAGGCTGGCTGGACTACGTGGTCCCGCAGCTGTACTGGCACCAGGGGAACCCGGCTGCCGATTACAACACCCTGGTCAACTGGTGGGCGGCCCAGGTGGGCGGCACGGCCTGCAAGCTCTACATCGGCGAGGCGGCCTACAAGGTGGGCGACCCCGCCCAGGGGGCCGACTGGCAGGACCCCCGCGAGCTCTACAACCACACGGCGAAATGCCGGGCCACGCCGGCGGTGCGCGGCCAGGTTTACTTCTCCGCCAAGTCCGTCCGGGCCAATCGGCTGGGCGGCATCGGCCTCGTCCAGGACAAGTTCTACCGGCGCGTGGCGATGACCCCGGTGATGTCCCACCTGGGCGCCCAGCGACCCTACTCGCCGCTGATCGTCAGCGCCCGGTGGAACGGAACCGGCGTCGAACTCGTCTGGCGGGGGGCGACGAGCGGGACGTTGCCGAGGCACTATGCCATCTACCGCTGGGAGTCCGACGGCGCCGCGGCGGCGTTCATTCCCTCGCAGGCGGGAGCCCTCCGGCGCGTGCACCGCCGCCGCGGCAATCCCGAAAGGTTCGTGGACACGGGCGCCGTCCGGGGACGAACGTACTGGTACGTTGTGGTCGGCATGAGCGACCTCATGGTCGAATCCGCGGCCGCATCCGCCATCTTCATCCGAGCCTGACGCCGGGACGAAGCCATGACGCCTGCCTCCCCATCAGACGGCGACCAGGGCCTCGTCCTGCTGGAGACTCTCGCCCGCCGGTTTGCGGATGACCCGCTGGTCGAACGCGGCACGATGTTCCGCAGTGACGGGCTGAGGCTGGCCGGAAAGATCTTCGCGTTCCTCGGCCACGGCGGCCGGCTGATCGTGAAGGTTCCGCGGCAGCGCGCGGAAGAGTTTGTTGCTTCCGGAGCGGCGGAACCGGTCACCATGGGACGTCGGACGATGAAGGAATGGGTGGCCTTCCCGGCGATCGCCGACGACGCGTCGGCTGCCGGCGACGCGTCGGCTGCCGGGCAACAGTGGCTCAGCGTCGTCGACGAGGCGTATGCGTACGTCAAAAGCCTGGGCGGCAGCTGAAGACGGGCGCCGTTACCCTGCCCCCTGCCCTGCGGGCTGGAACAGTTCCACCAGATTTCCAGCCGGGTCGGCGAGCAGTATCTGACGTCCGCCGGGACCGGCAACCACTTCGCTGCGGAACGACAGTCCCGCCCCGCGCAGCCGGTCGATCTCCGCGTCCAGGTCTTGCACGACCAGGTGGATGCGGTTGCGCCCGGCGGCCGCGTAATCCGTTGGGGTCGCGCGCGCCCCCGAGCTTGCCGGCCCGGAGAGCAACAGCCGCAGCGGCCCCCGCGTCACGTCGGCGAAGGCGGGCGAGCGCATGTTGACGGTGAAGCCGAAATGACCGGTGTAGAAGTCCACGGCCGCCCCGACGTCGTCCACGAGGTAGCGGACGCTGGCGTACTGCTCCGATGCTGGCACGGCTCTTCCCCCTCAATGTGCGGCTAGCGGCGGGCGCCGGCTGTCAGGATACATCGCACGCTTTGCCCGGAACAGGGCCGGGCACCGGTCCGCCCGACGGCAATCGCGACGGCGGAGTGAGCCGGCACAGCACAGCGATCCGGAACAGCGCAGCGGGCCGGAACCACAGCTCCGGCCTTCCGCCGATGCGCAAGGTTGGGGAACAATGGGCGGACGCTCCCCCGCCCTGCCCAATAGCCCAGGAGTCATCGTGGCACAGCTGCTGTATTCCGCAATCATGTCGCTTGACGGCTACATTGCCGACCGGGACGGCAACTTCGACTGGAGCGTTCCCGACGAGGAGGTGCATTCCTTCGTCAACGACCTGGAGGGACGGGTGGGCACCTATCTCTTCGGCCGGCGCATGTACGAGGTGATGGCCGTCTGGGAAACCGTGCCCGACGGCCCGGAGGTTTCCCCGGTCGAGCGGGCCTTCGCGGAGTCGTGGCTGCGGAAGGACAAGGTGGTCTATTCCCGGACCCTGCAGACGGTTTCAAGCGCCCGAACCCGGATCGAGCGGGAATTCGAGCCGGAGGCGGTGCGGCGCCTGAAGGCCTCGGCAGCGGCGGACCTGAGCATCAGCGGGCCCGACTTGGCCGGCCACGCCTTCGCGGCGGGACTGGTCGACGAATGCCTGTTTTTCGTCTCGCCGGTCGTGGTGGGCGGCGGGAAGCGCTTTCTGGCGGAGGACCTGAGAGTCGGGCTCGAACTGCTGGACGAGCGCCGCTTCGGCAACGGCGTCGTGTACCTGCACTATCGGGTGGAACGTTAGCCCGGGCCCGACGCGCGCCCGGCTGCCGGCCGCTACTTCTCGGCGACCGCCATGGCAGTTGCCAGGTCGCCGTCGTGGCTCATGGACAGGTGCCAGAACTTCACACCCCTGGCCGCGGACGCCGCGGCGACGGTGCCGGTGAATTCCGGGTAGGGGTCTCCCCCCGCGTCGACACAGATGGTGCAGTCCTGCCAGTTCATGCCGGCCGGAGCCCCCAGTGCCTTGGCGATCGCTTCCTTGGCCGCGAAGCGGGCGGCCAAGGACCGGGTAGTGAGCTCGCGTTCCGCGGGCGTAAACAGTCGCTCCAGCAAGGCCGGGGTGCGCTGCAACTGCCGGCGGAACCGGGAAACTTCCACCACGTCCACGCCGATGCCCACGATCATTCTTCGGCTCCCGCCCGAACCGACCACGGCGAGCGGGCGCACCGCGGAGCCAGGACCGGCTCCCCGGTGGAAATCAGGGTGCACCGCACGGGCGGCACGGACAGCAGCCGGACGCGCCGCCGGAGCGCCGCGTGGCGGGCGCGGACTGGACGTCTGGGAACGGAGCAGGCCCCGATCCTGTTGTACGGAGACCGGGGCGCCGCGAAGAGCAACCGGGTGGACATGCCTGCCAACTGCCTGCTACTCGACGGTGACGCTCTTGGCCAGGTTGCGCGGCTGGTCCACGTCGTAGCCCTTGGCCGTCGCCAGTGCCAAGGCGAAGATCTGCAGCGGGACCGTGGTGAGCAGCGGAGCCAGCAGCGTCGGCGTCTCGGGAACGTAGAAGACGAACTCGGCGAAATCCTTGACGGAGACGTCGCCTTCCTCGGCGATGACAATGGTCTTGGCGCCGCGGGCGCGGATTTCCTGGATGTTCGAGACGACCTTGGCGTGCAGCGAGTTGCGGCCGCGCGGCGAAGGTACCACCACGAAGACCGGCTGGCCTTCCTCGATCAGGGCGATCGGCCCGTGCTTGAGCTCGCCTGCGGCGAAGCCTTCGGCGTGGATGTAGGCCAACTCCTTAAGCTTCAGCGCGCCCTCCATGGCGACGGGGAAGCCGACGTGCCGGCCCAGGAACAGCACCGACTTGCTCTCGGCCATGAGCACGGCCAGGTCCTTGATGTCCTTGGCGTTGTCCAGCACGCTCTGGATCTTCGCTGGGATCTTGCCAAGGTCGGCCAGGATGTCCTTGATCTCGCCCTGGAACTTGTTCCCGCGCAGCTGCGCCAGGTAGAGGCCCAGCAGGTAGGCTGCGGTGATCTGCGCCAGGAAGGCCTTGGTCGAGGCGACGGCGATCTCGGGTCCGGCGTGGGTGTACAGCACGGCGTCGGCCTCGCGCGGGATGGTCGAACCGTTGGTGTTGCAGATCGCGAGGACCTTGGCTCCCTGCTCCTTGGCGTACCGGACGGCCATCAGGGTGTCCATGGTCTCGCCGGACTGGGAGATGGCCACAATCAGGGTGTTGGCGTCCACGATCGGGTCACGGTACCGGAACTCGTGCGAGAGTTCGACCTCCACCGGGATGCGGCACCAGTGCTCGATCGCGTACTTCGCCACCTGGCCGGCATAGGCCGATGTGCCGCAGGCCAGCACGATGATCTTGTTGGCGGTCTTGAGCAGCTCCGGGTCGATCCGCAGCTCGTCCAGGGTCAGCCTGCCGTGCAGGTCCGAGCGGCCCAGCAGGGTCTGGCCGACCGCCTCGGGCTGGTCGTTGATTTCCTTCTCCATGAAGGACGGGTAGCCACCCTTCTCCGCGGCGGCCGCATCCCAGTTCACCTCGAATTCGGTGCCCTGGGCGGCGTTGCCGAAGAAGTCGGTGATCTCGAAGGAGTCGGGGGTGATGGTCACGATCTGGTCCTGCTCCAGCTCCACGGCGCGGCGGGTGAAGTCGATGAAGCCGGAGACGTCGGAGCCCAGGAAGTTCTCGCCCTCGCCCAGTCCGACGACGAGCGGCGAGTTACGGCGTGCGGCGACGACGACGTCGGGCTGGTCCTGGTGGATGGCCAGCAGGGTGAAGGCGCCCTCCAGCCGCTGGCAGGCGAGCTGCATGGCCTTGGCCAGGGTCGCGGTGGCGGGATCCTCCGCGGCCAGGGAACGGTAGAGGTCTCCGAGCAGCACCGCGGCCACCTCGGTGTCCGTTTCCGAGCGGAACGTGTGGCCCTTGGCCAGCATGGAGGCACGGATCTCGGCGAAGTTCTCGATGATGCCATTGTGGATCACGGCGAGCTTGTCGCCGTCGGCCAGGTGCGGGTGCGCGTTTTCGTCGGTGGGGCCGCCGTGCGTGGCCCAGCGCGTGTGGCCGATGCCGGTCAGCGACTCGGGCAGCGGGGCGGACTCGAGCTCGTCCAGCAGATTGCTCAGCTTGCCCGACTTCTTCCGCGCCTCGATCCCGGAGCTGGAGATGACTGCCACTCCCGCGGAATCGTAACCGCGGTATTCCAGGCGGCGAAGGCCCTCGAGAACGACGTCCAGGGCGCTGTGATCAGCAGCGCTGACTCCGGCCCCGCCGTCGCGGCGGCCAACATAACCTACGATTCCACACATGGGATTAAGGGTACCTGCCCGCGGGGCCGTCACCGACAGAGGGTTCCGCACGCCATCCCGGCGGCCGCTGCGAAGGCGGGACGGGGCAATCCGCCGCGCCGCAGCGGGGCGCCTTTTGGGATTTGAATCCCGCAGCAGGCACAATTCATAGGTGACTGATGCGACACCGAAGACGACGGCGTCCAACGGTGAGAGTAACTTCACACCATTCGTGGAGCTGGACCGGCAGACCTGGTCCCGGTTGTCCAACGAGATTGAACAGCCCCTGGACCAGGACGATATCGAGCGGCTCCGGGGCCTGGGCGATGCCCTGAACCTGGACGAGGTCCGCGAGGTCTACCTGCCGCTCTCCCGGCTGCTCAACCTGTATGTGGGCGCGGCCGGCGAGCTGCACAAGGCCACCACCACCTTCCTGGGCGAAACCAGCCGCCGCACACCGTTCGTGATCGGCGTGGCCGGGTCGGTCGCCGTCGGGAAATCCACCACGGCCCGCGTGCTGCGCGAGATGCTGCGGCGCTGGCCGGACACCCCGAACGTGGAGCTGGTCACCACCGACGGTTTCCTCTACCCCAACGCCGAACTGGCGCGGCGCGGGCTGATGGAACGCAAGGGCTTCCCCGAGTCCTACGACCAGCGGGCGCTGCTGCGGTTCGTGTCCGAGGTGAAGTCCGGGGCAGAGGAAGTGCATGCGCCCTGGTATTCGCACCTGACCTACGACATCGTGCCGGACAAGGAAGTGGTGGTCCACCGTCCGGATGTGTTGATCGTGGAGGGCCTGAACGTCCTGGCTCCGGCGCGCCCGCGGGCGGACGGGCGCACCGGGCTGGCGCTGAGCGATTTCTTCGACTTCTCCATTTATGTGGATGCCAAGACGTCCTATATTGAGCAGTGGTACGTCAACCGTTTCCATAAACTGCGGCGGACGTCATTTACGGATCCGGAATCCTATTTCCACCGCTACGCCTCGCTCACGGACGAGGAGGCCACGGAGACGGCCCTGGGCATCTGGCGGCGGATCAACGAACCGAACCTGAGGGAGAACGTGCTGCCGACACGCGGGCGGGCACAGCTGGTGCTCACCAAGGACGCGGACCACTCGATCCGCAGAATGCTGCTGCGGAAAACTTGACATGGCCGTTCTGAGGGCGCCGGTGCTCGCAGCCGGCCTGGCCGCCGCGCTGGCCCTGCTCACCGGTTGCGCCCCGGCGGGGGAAACCGCTCCGCCTCCCGCCGCGTCCGCCGGCACGACGACGGCCGCACCGACTGCGCCGGCGCCGACCCCGGCCGAGGGAACCACGTCCCTTCCGGTCCCCGAACAGAGCCCGAAGGCTCCAAAGAATGACGGCGATGCCACCGGCGGCGGCCAGAAGGACGGCGGAAGCAAGGGCGGGGCCTCGGACGGCGGCCAGAAGGACGGCGCGGACGGCGGCCAGAAGGACGGCGCGGGCGGCGGCAAGAAGGACGGCGCCGCGGCCGCCGGGGAGGACCACACAGATCCGGCGAGCATCGCCGTCGTCGTCAACAAGGCCCGTCCGCTCGATCCCTTGGACTACTACCCCGGAGACCTGCGCCAGCCGGCGGTGGCCCTGGGCGCGGGCGGGGAATCGGCGCTGCTGCGGGACGCTGTGGCAACTGCCACCGAGGACATGTTCAACGCGGCCGCCGCCGACGGCGCGTTCATGATCATGATCAGCGGGTTCCGGTCCTACGCGACGCAGGCCAGCACCTACAACCACTGGGTCCGGCAACACGGCAGCGAGGCCGCCGCGGACATGATTTCGGCGCGGCCCGGTTATTCGGAGCACCAAACCGGGCTGTCCCTGGACATCGGCGACGCCACCGGGATCTGCAACCTGCAGCAGTGTTTCGCCGAGACGGCGGCGGGCAACTGGGCGGCCCACAACGCCGCACGCTTCGGATTCATCATCCGCTACCGGCCCGGCGCCGAGGCCATGACCGGTTATTTGCCGGAACCCTGGCACCTGCGCTACGTGGGAAAGAAAGTGGCCGCGGACATGGCCAAACGGGGCATCGAGACGCTCGAGGAGTACTTCGGGTTGCCCGGAGCCGCCCGCTATTCGTGAGCGGCCGCAGCCGCCCATCCTGCTGCGGCCCCATCTTGCCACGGCCTCCTGCCCCTGCCCCCGCTACCCCAGGTCCCTGCCCCGAGGCGCTACATTGGCCACATGATAAACGGATTCAAAGAGTTCATCATGAAGGGCAACGTCATTGACCTTGCCGTGGCCGTAATCATCGGCGGGGCCTTCGGGAGCGTGGTCAACGCCTTGGTCAACAGCGTGCTGATGCCGTTCATCGCCGGGTTGGTCGGCTCGCCTAATTTCGACAGTTTCCTGCTCTGGAACTTCAACGGGAACAACGTCGCGTTCGGCGTCCTGCTGACCGCCATCGTGAACTTTTTGCTCATCGCCTCGGCGATCTACTTCGTCATCGTGGCACCGATGAACCACATGATCGAGCGGCGCAACCGCCGCCTGGGGATCAACAAGGAAGAAGAGGCCGTCGACCCTCAGGTCGCGCTGCTCACCGAAATTCGCGACGCACTGCAGGCACGCAACCAGGCGTAAGGGCGACGTCCGGAAGCGGGCCGCTACCGCCGCTGCCGGCCGTTCGGGCAGCGCCGCCGGGAGGGCCTGACGTTTCCGCCGGCCCGGCGTACGCTATGAGCATCACCATCGGGAGCCTGCTGGAGGGAACTCCCGACACCATCGCGCAAGAATCAGGTGAACCTCCATGCGACCCCTCCTCCCCCTTTCCCTGGCGGCACGATGTGCCGCCGCCCTGCTGACCGCCGTCGCCCTGATGCTGACGGGGCTGCCGGCTTCCGCCGGCCACGTTGTCGCCGGCACCCACGGCTCGTCACCGGAGTGTACGGACCGAATCATCGACCTGCCGGACGCGACGTCCGCGGAGGGCATCGCCGCCGGCCGTGGCAGCACCTTCTACGCCGGCGACCTGCTGGCGGGCGATATCTTCCGTGGCGACGTACGGCGGGGCACCGCCGAGAAGTTCATCGACGCACCGGACGGCCGGTTCGCCGTCGGCATGGCTGCCGACACGCGGCGGAACCTGCTCTTCGTGGCCGGCGGACCTACCGGCAAGGCCTATGTTTACAACACCCGGACCGCGGAACCTGTGGCCGAGTTCCAGTTGAACGACCCCGCCAGCTCCTTCATCAACGACGTAACCCTTGGCCGGGGCGGCGCCTGGTTTACGAACTCGCGCGAAGGCGAGCTGTACTTCGTGCCGGTCGGTCACCGCGGGCAGCTGGGCAGCCCGCGGACATTGCAACTGAGCGGCCCTGCCGCGGAAACCCCCGCGGCGTTCAACCTGAACGGCATAGTGGCGGCCGACCACGGGCGGCAGCTGATTGTGGCCCACTCGGCCAACGCTGCGCTGTATACCGTGAACCCGGCAACCGGTGCCAGCGCCGAAATCTCCGGCGTCAGCGTCCCCAACGTTGACGGGTTGGTGCTGAAGGGCCGCTGGCTTTGGGCGGTCCAAAACATGGACAACCAGATCAGCGTGATCAGGCTGGACCGCCGGATTGGCTCCGGGGAGGTCCGGTCCGTGATCACCAGTGACGCTTTCCAGACCCCGACCACCGCCGCGCTGTTCGGCCGCCGACTCGCCGTCGTGAACGCGAAGTTCGACACCGGGAACCCGCCGACGGCGGACAGCTACGAGGTGGTGCTGGTGAAGGCCCGGCGCTGAGGGCTGCCCCGCACGCGGTCCTTGGGTCCCGGCAGGTCCGCCGGCCGCCGGACCGGCTTCCCGCCCGCCCAGTCTGCGGCGGCGCCCCTACTCGGCGGCGGCCGCCTCCAGCGACAGGTGCGCCTTCACGCTCCGGGCCAGCTCCTCGGCGGTTGCCTGGGCGGTTTCCATGTCAGCGGCTTCGACCATCACGCGCACGACCGGCTCGGTGCCGGAGGGGCGCAGCAGCACCCGTCCGGTCCCACCCAGCGCGGCGGACGCGGCAGCCACGGCCTGCTGGAGGGGCTGGTTGGTTTCGACCCCGGACTTGTCCACGTCCTTGACATTGATCAGGACCTGGGGAAGCCGGACCATCCGCTGCGACAGCTCCGAGAGGGGCTTGCCGGACTTGGCCACCTGTGCGGCCAACTGCAGCCCGGTCAGGACGCCGTCGCCGGTGGTCGCGTACTCCGAGAAGATCACGTGCCCGGACTGTTCGCCGCCCAGCGAGTATCCGTGGGCGCGCATGCATTCCAGCACGTACCGGTCGCCCACGGCGGTTTCCTGGATGCGGATGCCGGCATCCTGCAGGGCCAGCTTCATGCCGAGGTTGCTCATGACCGTGGCGACCAGGACATCGTCCTTGAGCCGGCCGGCGTCGCGCAGGGCCAACGCCAGGATGGTCATGATTTGGTCGCCGTCCACGACGTTGCCGCGCTCGTCCACGGCCAGGCAGCGGTCGGCGTCGCCGTCGTGGGCAATGCCCAGGTCGGCGCCGTGCTCGACCACGGCGGCCTGCAGCTTCTCCAGGTGGGTGGACCCCACGCCGTCGTTGATGTTCAGCCCGTCCGGCTCGGCACCCATCACCACAATGTCCGCACCGGCGGCGCGGAACACCTCCGGCGAGCAGCCGCTGGCCGCGCCGTGCGCGCAGTCGAGAACCACTTTCAGGCCCTCCAAGCGGGAAGGCAGGGTCTGCAGCAGGTGCAGGATGTAGCGGTCTTCCGCGTCTGCGAAACGCTGGATACGTCCGACCTCCGCGCCCGTGGGCCGGACGCGCGGCTGCGCCATCTCCTGCTCGATCGCGTCCTCGACCTCGTCCGGCAGCTTGTGCCCGCCGCGGGCGAAAAACTTGATGCCGTTATCCGGGGCCGGATTGTGCGAGGCGGAAATCATCACGCCAAAGTCCGCCGCCAGGTCCCCCACCAGGTAAGCGGCCGCTGGCGTGGGCAGCACCCCGGCGTCGTAGACATCGACGCCCGCACTGGCGAGGCCGGCCTCCACGGCGGCGCTGATGAACTCGCCGCTTGCGCGCGGGTCGCGGGCGATCACCGCCGTCGGGCGCTTGCCGTCTTCAACTTGCCGGTGGCCAAGGACCACTGCGGCCGCCTGCGCGACCTCGAGCGCCAGCTCTGCAGTGATCAATCCGTTGGCCAGTCCGCGGACTCCGTCGGTACCAAATAATCTAGACATCGCGACCCATTTTACGGCAGCGCACCAAGGAGCCGGTTCACCTCCCGCCGGCTGTCGCATGCTGCGCCCTGTTTTGGCCGCTGACCCGGCCGCGGGCGACCTTACACCCCTACGCCCGCCACCTCGCTACAGCCGCTTAAACACACGCGAGGCCCCGCAGCCATGCTGCGGGACCTCGCGTGGAAGCAAAAGCTTCGGAAGCGGTTTAGCGCTTCGAGTACTGCGGCGCCTTGCGGGCCTTCTTGAGGCCAGCCTTCTTGCGCTCGATGATGCGTGCGTCGCGCGTGAGGAAACCGGCCTTCTTCAGGGTCGGGCGGTTGTTCTCGCGGTCGATCTCGTTCAGCGCACGGGCAACGCCCAGGCGCAGCGCACCGGCCTGGCCGGAGGGGCCGCCGCCGTGGATGCGGGCGATGACGTCGTAAGCGCCTTCCAGATCCAGGATCTTGAACGGATCGTTCACTTCCTGCTGGTGCAGCTTGTTCGGGAAGTAGTTCGCCAGCTCACGGCCGTTGATGGTCCAGTTGCCGGCACCCGGAACCAGACGTACGCGGGCGATAGCCTGCTTGCGGCGACCCACGGCGCCTCCGCCTACGGTGAGGGCGGGGCGTTCCTTCTTGGCGGTCTCGGTGACCTCGGATGATTCCGAGGTGTAGCTGGTGAGGGTTTCGCCCTCAGCAGCGGTGTTCAGCTCTTCAGCCACGATGCTCCTTGAATTAAGTTTCTAGTGGTGGCCGGCGCTACTGGGCGACCTGGGTGATTTCGAAGGTCTTCGGCTGCTGGGCAGCGTGCGGGTGCTCGGCACCCGTGTAGACCTTCAGCTTGGACAGCTGCTGGGCAGCCAGGGAGTTCTTCGGCAGCATGCCCCTGATGGCCTTCTCAACTGCACGAACCGGGTTCTTCTCCAGCAGTTCGGCGTAGTTGACGGAGGACAGGCCACCCGGGAACCCGGAGTGGCGGTAGGCACGCTTCTGTTCGAGCTTGGCGCCGGTCAGGGCGACCTTCTCAGCGTTGATGATGATGACGAAATCGCCCATGTCCATGTGAGGAGCAAAGGTCGGCTTGTGCTTTCCGCGCAGCAGTGTTGCGGTCTGGCTGGCAAGACGACCCAGGACGACGTCGGTGGCGTCAATGACGTGCCACTGGCGGTTGATATCGCCGGGCTTCGGAGTGTACGTACGCACGGTTTTTGCCTTCGTTTGGTGTTCTAAGGTAGCGGCGCATTCTTCACAGAACACACGCGCAAAGTTGGTGATGCGCTACCGGAACTTCAGGTGAGGACTGAAATGTAACCAGTGGCCCAGAAAGTCTCGGCTATTTCCGTGGACCAGGTTGGCCCTGCAACTGGGCCGCCACACGGACATAGCGTATCGAGGTTGGACACGCACAACGACTACCAAGGTTATCCTGCCGTGCCGGGTTAGGTCAAAAAGGCCACAACAGCACGACGACGCCGGTGCCTGCCGCCGCCCCTGGCCCCGCCCGTGAACGGGTTTAGCTGGCCGGCGCCGATGGGGCCGCCGGCGAGCGGATCAGCTGCCGGGGCCGCCGGGGCCGCTGCTGCCGGGGAGGTTCAGGCCCAGCAGGGCCTTGATGCGCTCCTCGGCCTCCGGGCCGCTCTGGGCGGCAGCCATATTGGCCTCGCTGACCGCCTGGACCACCTCATCACGCTGGATCTTCACGCCGCGCGGGGCCTCGATGCCCAGGCGGACGCCGTCGCGGCGGGCGTCCAGCACGGTGATGACGATGTCGTCACCGATCAGGATCCGCTCTCCGGGTTTTCGCGTCAGCACCAGCACGCGTCAACTCTATCGCAGCTGAACTCGGCGCCCGGGCAGGCCCGCTCGACCCGCCGCGGCAGTCAGAGCCAGGCGGTCTCGGCCGGCGCGCCGTCCACCCAACCCACCGGCACCCCCAGGGTGTTCACGGTCTTGGGCGAGCCAGTGTGCCTCGTTCCGGTGACCGCCAGGCCGTCGGGAACCACCACCCGCTGCACGGCCTGCACCCAGCGGTCGGTGTCTTCGGCCTTTCGCCGGGCGTCCACCGCCAGCCAGATCTGGTCCGCTCCCAAAGCCGGAAGCAGCGCGAGCAGCTCCACAGGCGGCGTGAGCGCCTGGCCCAGGCCAAAGGCCACGAACACGCTCTGTCCCCGCTCCACGCCCCGGGCACGGGCACCGATCGCGCTGTTGCGGTCCTGCACCGGTCGCCGGACATCGGCGGCGTGCGCGCCGGCCATCTTCACCATGTTGCCGCCGCCCGATATCCAGTCGGCGGCCTCCGAGGGCGCACCGTTGACTGCAGGGGCCGCGGCGGCCATGGAGTTGGCGGCCTCGAGGGCAATATCATCCTGGCCGATTACCAGCACCAGGTCCCCCGGCCCGTAGAGCGGCACCGGAACGGCCGGCTGGCGCGCCCTTTCGGCGGCGGCGGGTTGTGCCTCCACTGCCGGCGGCTGCCCATCCTCAAGGACGGCGCCAACGACGACGCCGGGGCCCGTGCCGGAGCCCGCGTCGCCGCCGGTGAGAGCCGAGCGCTGGGCAGCCGGTTCGGTGGCATCCCTGCCCGACTGCCCGGCCTGCCCGGCCTCATCGTCCTGCCCCGCCTGCCCGGCCTGCTCCGCCTCGAACGCCCCG